>JAJXPD010000270.1 GCA_021641325.1 Opitutales bacterium | reverse complement strand
CCTCCCTCGCAACAACAGCAAAGCCGACGCCCGCCGCCCCCGCCTTTTCGGCCTCGATGGAGGCGTTGAGCGAAAGCAGGTTCGTTTCCTCGGCGACTTTCGAAATCGCGGTTATGACCGTGTTGACGTTCGACATGCGCTCGCTGATTATCGCGAGCCTGCGCGACACCGCCGACGTGTTCCGCGCAAACCCGCCGAGGGTGGATTCTATTTCGGGAATTTTCCGCCTGCCCTCCGCCGCGCGGCGCGCGCCGTCGGCGGCGGATTCGGAAAGGGCGTCGGCGGTCTCGCAAATTCTCTCGGCGGACTCCCCAAGCTGGCGGGCTTCGGCGAACACGGCGGAAGCTCCCGCGCCGAAGTCTCGCATGCGGTCGTCGTAGTCGCCGGCGGTTTTCTCGGTCTCGGCGACGGAGTCCTCCATGCTGACCCCCGCAAGTCTCACGCGGCTTGCGAACGCCCGCAGTTTCGACGCCATTCTGCCGACCGCCCTGAGCAGGCTGCCCGTCTCGTCGGCGACGTTTTCGGGGTGCGAAAATTCCACGAGGAAATTGCCCTTTGCGATTTCCTCCGCCGCGCGTGTGGCCTCGCCGATTCGCGCGACGATTCCGCCCGCAAGCAGGAGGCTTGCCGCCATCACGGCAAAGAAGACCGCCGCCCCGCAAAGCTCGCGCAAAAGCGACGCGTAGAGCGGCGCGAACAAATCCTCCTCGGGCACGACGTGGACAACAACCCAGTTCCCCGGACGGATAAGGCTTTGCGAAACGCAGAATGTGCGGCGCGTCTGCGGGTCGCGGTAGCGCGATACCCCCTTGCCGAGGTTTTCGACCAGCAGCGAATTTTTGGAGGTCTCGAACGCCGATTTGAGCATGTCGCGGTAGACCGTCTTATATTTGGCGGAATCGAGCATTGCGGAGTTTGCGTCGTCGCGGACAAGCTGCCCGTTTTCGTCGCGCAGGAGGGCGAGCGTGAAGTTGCCCGACTCGTCCGTAAGGAGGTCGTCAACGGAAAGCGTCCTCAGGTTTTCGTTTTTGGTTGCCGATATTATCCTGCCCTGCGCGCTGATAAGAAATATGTCCTCTCCTTTGAGGGTTTTCATGGCCGAAAGGGTCGAGGAAAGCGACGCGAGGTCGCGGTCGAAAGCTACCTGCCCAGAGAATTTGCCCTCGAAATACACGGGCGCGGAGTACTCAACCATCATGACGTTGTTCGAATACAGGTAGGGCTCCGTTACGATGAACGCCTCCTTGTCGCCCGACTCCATTTTTTTGCGCAACCCCGCCGAATACATGGCGGTGTCGGGGTTCGCGAGCGGTTCGAGGGTAAGCTCGCCCTTCGCCCGCGACCAGTACGCCACAAACCTGCCGCCCTCCGACTTCGCAATCCACTCGTCCATCGAAACGGAGGTTTTGTTTTCGGCGAATCCGTAGGCGTCCACGCCGCCGTCAACGCTTACGTCCCTGCCGTCGCGCAGGTTTTTCAGCCCCTGCTCGGTTTTGAAGTCGGCGAGGTCGGCGTTGACCTCGTAGCCGACGCTCGCGCCGATGTACATGGGGAATTCCGCCAGAATGTCTCGCACGAGCGCAACGCTTTCGGCGCGGCGTCCGAACAGCACCGACGCCCCTTCGGCGGCGGTCTTCGCCACGGCGACCCCGCGGGTGTTCTCGGCGGAGATTTTCGACGCGATAAGCTCCGTATCCGACACGAACTTCGACTCCGACAGCGTTTTGAGCGTGTCGTAGTTCGACAGCGAATTGTAGACGGTTATTGCCGTGTCCGCCGCAAAAATGGGCAGAACTATGTAGAGTAAAATTTTTGTCCGTATTTTCATGGAGAAAC
>JAJXPD010000085.1 GCA_021641325.1 Opitutales bacterium | reverse complement strand
GCGGCGTTGCAGGCGCTTATGCTCGACGCCAAGCTGAAACGCAAGAGCGGAACTTCGGGCGAATGCCGCGAGATTTTGAAAATCGTGGCGGCGTCGGCGGCGATGGCGTGCGCGGTGGTCGCGGCGCGGAATGCGCTTGCAGAAACGCTTTCGGGCAAGACGCTCGCGTTCGCAGTGTGCGCGGTCGTGATACCCGTGGCGTGCGTTTTCTACTACGCAATGCTTAAAATTCTGCGGTTTAAAAGAACCGAAAACATCGAAAAAATTTTGTTCAGGAAAATACGGAAATGACCGAAAACACCATGCCAGACTCGCGCGAGCTATTCCACGCAACATGCGCGGGCGTAAAATTCAAACGCCCGCCGTTTTGGCTCATGCGGCAGGCGGGACGCTATCTGCCAGAATACAGGCGGTTGAAGGAAAAGCACGGCTTCCTCGGAATCGTCAGGACGCCCGAAGTCGCGGTGGAGGCGGCGTTGCAGCCAATCAGGAGGTTCGACTTCGACTGCGCGATAATTTTTTCCGACATTCTCGTAATTCCCGAAGCCCTCGGCTTCCCCTACAAATTCAAGGACGCGGGCGGCATTCTCATGGAGCGCAGGGTGGAGACCGAAGACGACGTGCGCGAAATGCGCGACAACATCGGCGGAATCCGCGAAAGGCTCGCCTACGTTTTCGAGAACGCAAAACTGCTACGCCGCGCGCTTCCCAAGAAGGCGGTGCTGGGCTTCTGCGGCTCGCCGTTCACTCTCGCCGCGTACATGGTTGAGGGCGAAAGCTCGAAGACGTTTCCGCGCTTCCGAAACTTCCTCTCGCAAAGGCGCGGCGTTTTCGAAATGCTCGCCGAAACCCTCGAAGACGCGCTCTCCGACTATCTGAAAATGCAGATTGAATGCGGGCTTGACGGCGTCCAGATTTTCGACTCGCACGCGTCGCTCACCCCGCCCGACGAATACGGAAGGCTGTCGGGCGGGCACATCAAAAACATACTCGACAAGCTCGACGGGCGCACGCGCACGATAGTCTTCGCGCCGCACATGTCGGGGAGGTTCGCGGAAGTCTCGCAACTGGGCGCGGACGTGTATTCGGTAGACTCCGCCGCGCCGCTGCCGTCGCTTAGATGCGGCGCAACGCCCTACTGCCTGCAAGGCAACCTGCCGCCCGAAACGCTGTCGAACTCGACGCCCGAAAAGACCGCCGAACTTACGAAAAAAATAGTCGCCGACATGCTCCCGTTCGGACGCCACATTTTCAACCTCGGACACGGCATTCGCCCCGACGCGAAAATCGAAAACGTGGAGGCGATGTGCCGCGCGGTAAGGAGCTTCGAGCAATGAAAAATCTAAGGGAACTCATAGCAAAATACGAAACCGCGGGGCCGCGCTACACCTCGTACCCCACCGCGCCGCACTTCTCGGCCGATGCCGACAAGCGGCGGCTCGCCCAGCTTGCGTTGGGCGCGGACTCGCCCGCGTCGCTCTACATTCACATTCCGTTCTGCGAGTCGCTGTGCCGCTTCTGCGGCTGCACGTCGAGCGTCTGCCGCGACCCGTCGAAAATCGACGCCTACATAGAGCTTCTCCGCCGCGAACTCGAACTGTGGCGCGACGCGGGGCTTCCCAAACGCGCCCTCAAACAAATACATTTCGGGGGAGGCACGCCCAACCTGCCGTCGGTCGAGCAAATCGGGAAAATCGGGGAACTCGTGCGCAAATACTTTTCGATTGACGCCGACTGCGAATTTTCCGCCGAGTTCGACCCGCGCACGCTCACCGAAGACAAGGTGCGCGAGTTCGTGAAAATCGGGCTGAACCGCGCCTCGATGGGCATTCAGGACACGAACCCCGAAGTGCAAAAGGCGGTCAACAGAATACAGCCGCAGGATACGAACGCCGCCGCCGCAAAATGGCTGCGCGACGCGGGCGTCGCCGAGCTTAACATAGACCTCATCTACGGGCTTCCCCTGCAAACGGCAAAGACTTTCGAAAAGACGCTCGAAGACGCGCTTTCGCTGAACCCGACGCGCGTCGCGCTATTCGGATACGCGCACGTTCCGTGGATAAAGCCCGTCCAGAAAACGCTCGAAAATTTCCGCATTCCCGCGCCCGAAGAAAAGGTCGAAATCTTCCTGCTGGCAAAGGATTTCTTCGAGAAAAACGGCTTCGAATACGTCGGACTCGACCACTTTGCAAAGCCCGACGACCCCCTGATTGCCGCCCGCAAAAACGGCACGCTCCACAGGAATTTTCAGGGCTACACAACCCGCGCGGGGCTTGACACTTTCGCGGTCGGGCTTACGTCGATTTCCGAAACGAAGACGTCGTACCGCCAGAATTTCAAGGACATGGCGGCGTACGAAAACGCGCTTTCGCGCGGCGAGCTGCCGATTGAGCGCGGGATAATCCTCGACGGCGACGACATCATAAGGCGCGGGATAATCATGGACGTCATGTGCTCGCTGAAAGTATGCTACGGGAACTACGGAGTGGACTTCAAAAAAGTCTTCGAATCGGCGCTTCCGAAGCTGGCGGAAATGGAGCGCGACGGGCTTGTGAAAACGTCGCCCGACGGCTTCGAAGTCGAGCCGCTCGGCAGGCTTTTCCTGCGGAACATCGCAATGCTTTTCGACGGACGCCTCGCAAAGGGCGCGCAACGCTACTCAAAAACGATATAAAAAAGGACACGCATGAAACTGTTTCTGCTTCGGCACGCAAAAGCCCGCGACACTTGGCCGGACGCCGAGCGCGAACTGAGCGAACACGGAATCGGGCAGGTGGAAAAGCTCGCCGCCGCCGTTGACGCCTCGCAATTCTACGATGTCGTGCAGATTTGGCACAGCCCCTACGTCCGCGCAGAGCAGACCGCGCGGATTTTCAGGGAGCGCACCGCCATGGGCGCACAGCTTGTGCCCACGCCCTCAATCACCCCCGAAGACAGCCCCTACGAGGCCGCGCGGCTTGTGGCGTCGCTCTCGTGCTTCGGGAAGGATTTGATGATAGTTTCGCACAACCCGTTTCTCGAAAACCTCGCCGACATTCTGCTTGCGGGAACAAAGCGCGGCGGACGCGCGATATTCGACAAGTGCACGCTGGCGTCGCTCACAATGGAAGAGCCGCCCTCGCACGACATCGAATACGGGCTTTGGGCGCTGGACTTCCTGATTTCCCCGAAAATCATTCGCTGATATTTTCGAATAAGCCCAAGCAACAAAAAACGCCGAGCCCCTTTGCGGGATTCGGCGTTTTTTTGCGGCAAGCGCGGAAGCGTCGCCTCCCGCCTGCCGCGCCGCGCGTGGCGCGACAGTTCGAGCCTATTTTGCGGCTTCGGGCGCGTAGTCCGAAGCGCGTTCGTAGAAGTCGGGCTTGATGTCGTTGCGGAGGGCGGAATCGTCGTCGTCTTTGGGAAGCTCCCAGCCGCCGCCGATTGCCGCGATGAAGTCTACGCACGCCTTGAATCTGTCGCCGCGCAGGCTGATTTGCGTGCGTTCGTTGGCAAGAGCAAGCCTCGAAGCGTCGCTGACCGAGAAGTAGTCAACAAAGCCCAAGTCGTACTGTTTGCGGGTAAGTTCGTAGACCTTTTTGGAGGCGTCGGTGACGGCGGAGCGTTTCGCGTATTCGTCGCGAAGATTGTTTATCGACGACATCGCGTTTTCGACCTCGCCGATTGCCGACAAGACCTTCGCCTTGTAGTTTTCGAGCGTCTCCTTGTGCGCGGCGAGGGCAACCTGCTTCTGCGCGTAAATGCGTCCCGCCTGAAAAATCGGGATATAGATTTGCGGGCTTACGCCCCACGCAAAGCTGCTCGAATTAAGCAGTTTGTCTATTTTGTTCGCCGAAAGCTCGGTATTTGCGGAAATCGAGACGGTCGGGAAGAACGCCGCCTGCGCCGCGCCGATTCTCGCGTTCGCCGCGTAGACTTCGCGCTCTGCGGCGGCGATGTCGGGACGGCGTTCGAGCAGCTGCGAGGGCACTGCGGCGGGAAGCTTCGGCAGGACGTCGCCGAGGGGCGCGTCGTCGAGAACGAGCTTCGAGGGCGTTGTGCCCACGAGTATTGCGATGTTGTTTCGGGCTTTTGCGATATTCGAGCGCACCGACGAAAGCTGGGCGGCGGCTTCCGCCTCCTGCTCTATTGCGCGCTGCAAGTCGAGGTCGCTTGCGAAGTCGAGCTTTACCCTGTCGGAAATGAGCTTCGTCTGCTCTTTGCGGACTTCGAGAGTGCGTTCGAGCAGCTCCACTTCCGAGTAGTACTGGCGGATTGAAAAATACGATTTCGCAACCTGCGCCTGCATGGAAAGCATGAGGCTGTTGTAGGCGTCGAGGGTCGCCTGGGCGGTGGCGACGTCCGATTCGATAATGCTCATGACGCGCCCGAACAAGTCCAAGTCCCACGTCATGCCAAGCCCCGTCGTCCACTTGTCGTAGCGAGAGTAGGCTTGGGTGAGGTTCTTGGAGGTCGCCGTGCGCATGAACGACGCGTTGCCGTTCATCTGCGGGTACAGCTGCGCCTCGTCCATACGGGCGTTTTGACGCGCCTGCTCCACGCGGTAGAACGCCGCCGACAGTGACGGATTGTTCTTTTTGCACTGTTCGAGGAGCGAGTTCAGAACGGGGTCGTTAAAGATTTTCCACCAGTCGCCCTTGGGGAGCGATTCGGCGGGAGCCGCCTCTTTCCAAAGCCCGTCGTCGCGGAAGAAGTGCTCTTCGGAGAGGTCCTGCTTCGCGATTTCGGCGGTCGGCGGGACGTAGTCGGGACCGACCATGCAGCCCGCGAGCGCGAGAGCCGCCGCCCCTGCAATCAAAGTATTCAAGTGTTTTTTCATTTTTTTACGCCTGTTTGTTTGTGTATTTTCTGCGTATTACATAGAAGAAAATCGGGGTAAACATCAGTCCGAGAATCGTGACGCCCAGCATTCCGAAGAACACCGACGTACCCAGAGCCTGACGGAGTTCCGAACCCGAACCCTCCGAGAACGCGAGCGGCACGACGCCCAGAATGAACGCGAACGATGTCATTAGAATGGGGCGCAGTCTGTTGCGCGAAGCCATTTTGACCGCGTAGACAACATCTTCCCCCTTTTCCTGTCTTTGTTTTGCGAATTCGACAATAAGTATGGCGTTTTTGCAAGCCAAACCTATCAAAACGACAAAGCCGATTTGCGTCATGATGTTGTTGTCCATGCCGCGCAAGTCTACGCCGCCTATCGCGAACAGCAACACCAGCGGGACTACGAGGATAACCGCAAGCGGCAGAGTCCAGCTTTCGTACAGCGCCGAAAGCAGCAGGAACACGAAGAGCACGCATATGCCGAATATCACGATTGCCGTGTTGCCCACGCGCTTTTCCTGAAACGCCAAGTCGGTCCAGTCGATGCCCATGCCCGCAGGGAGCACGTCGGCGGCGACCTGCTCTATTGCCGCCATAGCCTGCCCCGTACTGTACCCCGGAGCGACGTTGCCCATGACTTCGGCGGACGGATACAGGTTGTAGCGTCCCACGCTGTCCGGCCCTATTGTGCGCGACACCGTCGCGACCGAGCCGAGCGGCACGTTGACGCCGCGGACGTTCGGCACTTTCATGTTGTAGATGTCGGTGATGTCGGTGCGCTGCGCGCCCTGCGCCTGCGCCATCACGCGGTAGACGCGGTTGAGAATGTTGAAGTCGTTTACGTACACCGAGCCCATATTGAACTGCATTGTGTTGAAAATCGACGAAATCGGAACGTTGAGCTTCTGCGCGCGCTCGCGGTCGATGTCGACATAGAGCTGCGGCGACGACACGCGGTATGTCGTGAACGCGAGCGAAATTTCTGGGCGCGACATCGCCTTTGCGGCAATCATGCGCGTGTATTTTTCGACCGCCGAAATGCCCAAGCCCATTCTGTCCTGAACCATCGCCTTGAAGTCGCCGCCCATGCCGATGCCGTTGACTGCGGGGGGCGTGAGGACGAACGTCGAGGCTTCGGGAACCTGCGCCTGCAAAATGCCCGAAACCTTGCCGATAATTCTATCGAGCGTGATTCCCTGCTTTATGCGCGAATCCTTCGGGGCGAGCTTTACGAAAATCGCGCCCGCGTTCGACGACTTCGAGAAGCTCGCGCCGTTCAAGCCCGCCACGCACATGAAGTCTTGGATACCGTCGACCTTTTGGAGTAGCGACTGTATTTTGGAAAGCGTAGCCTCCGTATGCGCAAGCGAAACGCCGTCGGGCAGCTGCGCGGTGATGAAGATGTAGCCCGTGTCCTGCTTGGGAATGAAGCCCCTCGGAGTGTTTTGGAAAAGGTAGGCCGTAGCCCCCAGCAGCCCCGCGTAGAGAATGAGGAACAGCGCCGACATGCGGACAATCCGCGCAACGAACGCGCCGTACCTGTCGGCGACCCACTCGAAGCCCGCGTTGAAGCCCCTGAAAAACCAGCCGAAGAGCGCGTTCCAGATGCGCGTAAACCAGTCGGGCTTGTCTGTGTGTTTTAGCATGATTGCGCAGAGCGCGGGCGAAAGCGTAAGCGAAACAATGCCCGAAAGAATTGTCGAAACCGCGATTGTCAGCGCGAACTGGCGGTAGAACTGCCCCGAAATGCCCTCGATGAACGCCGTCGGGACGAACACGCTCGAAAGCACGAGCACGATTGCAATCAGAGCGCCCTGCACCTGCGTCATCGCCTTTTTCGTAGCCTCCTTCGCGTCGAGACCGTCGCGCATGTTGCGTTCCACGTTTTCGACGACGACGATTGCGTCGTCAACGACGATGCCGATTGCAAGCACCAAGCCGAACAGCGAAAGGTTGTTAATCGAGAACCCGAACAGGTACATGAAGAAGAACGTTCCCACGAGCGAAACGGGAATCGCGAAAAGCGGAATCACCGACGCGCGCCAGTTTTGCAGGAACAGCATCATCACAAAAACGACGAGCAGAATCGCCTCTAAAATCGTGTGGTACACGGCCGAGACCGACGCGCGGATGTATTCCGTGTTGTCGAGCGTCACCTTGTAGTCCACGCCAACGGGGAACTCTTTGCGCATTTCGTCGAGCGCCTTGTAGATGTTGTTTACGGTATTGATGCCGTTCGTTCCGGGGAGCTGGTAGATGCCCATGCCCACGCAAGGCATGCCGTTCATGGAGGATTCGTCGCTGTAAGTGTACGCGCCGAGTTCGATTGTCGCCACGTCTTTGAGAAGCACGGTTTTGCCGTCGGGCGTGTATTTAATGATGATGTTTTCGAACTCTTCGGGAGTCGCCAAACGCCCCTGCGTGTTGATGATAAGCTCGTGCGCGACGTTCGGGTTGGCGAGCGGCGGCTGGTTGAGCTTGCCCGCCGCAACCTGCTTGTTCTGCTCGCGCAAAGCCGACACTACCTGCGAGGCGTTCATGTTGAAGTGCGCAAGCCTGTCGGTGTTGAGCCACACGCGCATGCTGTATTCGCGCTTGCCGAAAATGTTGACGTCGCTGACGCCGTATATGCGCGATAGCCTGTCGACCATCTGCGTGATTGCGTAGTTGGTGAGGTACAGTTTGTCGCGGCTGCCGTCGGGCGAATAGAGGTTGCAGACAACGAGCATGTCGGGCGACCTCTTCTTTACGACAACGCCGATGTTGCGCACGTCGTCGGGGAGTCGGGGAGTCGCCATCGACACGCGGTTCTGAACCTGAACCTGCGCGATGTCGATGTTCGTGCCGAGTTCGAATGTAACGGTGATGGAAACCGAACCGTCGGCGTTGCACCGGCTCGACATGTACATCATTTTTTCGACGCCGTTGATTTCCTGTTCGAGCGGCGCGACGGCCGTATCCAGGATGATTTCGGGCGCCGCCCCGGGGTAGCTTGTCGAAACCGAGACCTGCGGCGGAACAACGTCGGGGTACTGGGTAACGGGAAGCCTGAAATAGCCCACCACCCCGATTAGGGTGATGAGAATGGAAATGACCGCCGCGAAAATCGGCCTGTCTATGAAAAAGTGCGAGAATTTCATTTCCGTTTGCCTCTTTTATTTGCCCTCTTCGAACTTGATTTCGGCGGGCGCGACTTTCGTTCCGGGGGCGGCGCGCTGCAGCCCAACGGCGACAACCCTGTCGTCGGGCGAAAGGCCTTCGTCAATCACGCGGTACTTGCCGAGAAGCCTGCCGACCTTCACGGGGCGGTACTGCGCAACGTTGTTTTTGTCGACGACTACGACATAGCGGTTCACGAGGTCCGTGCCGATGATGTCTTCGGGCACGAGCACCACGGGGTGCGCCTTTTCGGCGAGAACGCTGATTTTCGCGAACATTCCGGGGGAAAGCAGGTAGTCGGAATTGTCGAAGTCGGCGCGCATTGTAAGGCTCGAAGTCTCCGTTCCGATTTTGTTGTCGAAGTATGTAAGCTGTCCGTCGCGGGTCGTCTTGCCGTCGAGCAGCACGATTTTCGTTTTGGGGCCGGTCTTTTTAACGGAGTCAATCTGCTTGAAAAGCCCCGTGTTCTTGTAGCGGATATTGTCGCGCTCGCTGACTTCGAAATACGCCTGAATGACGTCGCATTTTACGATTGTCGTAAGGAGCGTGGAGTTCGCCGAAACAAGGTTGCCGGCGTCTACCATCGCCTCGCCCACCTTGCCCGAAATGGGGGCGCGGATATGCGTAAATTCGAGGTTCAGCTCGGCGTCGCGCAGACGCGCCCGCGCGTCGAGAAGCGCGGCTTCGGCGGAAAGCAGCTCGCTTGTGCGGGTTTCGAAAGTCTCCTTCGAAATCGCCTTTGCGGCGAAAAGCTCCTTCGCGCGGTCGGTGTTGCTTTTTGCGAGCGTAAGACGCGCCTCGACTTCCTTCACCTGCGCCTTTGCCGAAGCAAGAGCCGCCTCGTAGGGGCGCGGGTCAATCACGAAAAGAAGATCGCCCTCCTTGACGAATTCGCCCTCCTTGAAGGCGACTTTTTGAAGATAGCCGCCGACGCGCGCGCGCAGTTCGACGTACGCAAGGGCTTCGAGACGCGCGGTGTAGTCGTCCCAAAATTCGACCGACTTGTGCAGGGGCTTTGCTACCTGAACCGCAGGCGCGGGACGCGCAGCCCCCGCCGACGCCGCTACGTTTTTCTTGCACCCCGATGCGAATGCCGTTGCGGCGGCAATCAGCGCGACCGCAAATTTACATATATAGATG
>JAJXPD010000084.1 GCA_021641325.1 Opitutales bacterium | reverse complement strand
GCGTTTTTGCGTGCCGAATTTGCTTTTTTACTTGCGGCGGCGGTAAACTGCCAAGCCGAACGCGATTGCCACGAAAATCGCCGCCCGCGCCCCTACTTTTCCGAAAGTTTAAACGCAAGCTCGACCGCCGCCCCGAAGCTCGAAGCCGACGCTATCGACTTGCCAGCAATCGAAAACCCCGTGCCGTGGTCGGGGCTTGTGCGCACCCATTTCAGGTTCATTGAGACGTTTACTGCTTTGTCGAACTCCAAGGCTTTCAGCGGAGCAAGCCCCTGGTCGTGGTACATGGACACAATGCAGTCGAACTCGCCTTTTAGCGCGCGCTCGAAGACGGTATCGGGAGGGAGCGCAACCGACAAATTCGGGTATTTTTCCGAGCGGAGCCTGTCGAGCGCGGGATTGATTACGCGGATTTCCTCTACGCCCAGAATGCCGCC
This sequence comes from Opitutales bacterium, assembly GCA_021641325.1. GTDB lineage: Bacteria > Verrucomicrobiota > Verrucomicrobiia > Opitutales > Intestinicryptomonadaceae > Merdousia. The sequence continues at coordinate 8,706 of JAJXPD010000084.1, read as the reverse complement.
CTCGCCCGCGTGCGGGTTGAGTCCGCAAGCGGCAATGCGGGGGTGTTCGATTCCGCGCACTTTACGCGCAAGCGAGCACGCCGCCCCGACCGCGCGGGAGATTTTTTCCGCGTCGAGCGAGTCGGGCACGTCTCGCAGAGGTTCGTGCCAAGTTGCGAGCGCAAGCAGAAGTTTTTCGCCCGCGAACGCCATTACCGGAGTTCCGCCCCAGCGCGACGCAAAAAATTCCGTCTGCCCCGCGAAGTCGAAGCCCACTTTGCGCATTTCGAATTTCGAAATCGGGGCAGTCGCAACCGCCCTGTAAAGCCCGTCGGCGCAGCCTTTCGCCGCCGCTTCGAGAGACTCGAACGCGACCATCGCGCCCTCCGCGCAGGGTTCGCCCGCGACGGCTTCGAACTCAGGCGAGCCTACGGCGCGTTTCGAAACGGTATCGGGCAGCGTTTCGAGAAATTTTGCGTGCGCAATAACCTCCGTCTTCCGCGCCAAATCGGGGTTTTCCACAGCCCACTTGCGGATTATTTCCGTGCCGACCCCCGACGGGTCGCCGATTGTGATTGCAAGTTTTTTTTCGGAAAAATCCATAATTTTTACTTCTCCCTGCCCGTGAACGGCGAGAGGTAATGGCGGCCTTCCGCCGCAAAGAAGTTCAGGAAGTTTTCGCCCGCGGGGGTTTTCGCCGCGCCCGATTCAATCAACGCAAGGGCGTTTTTGCGGGCGGAGGGGTTGGCGTAGACGCCCGCGTAGAGCGACTTCACCTCCGCGATTTCCGCGCGGGGCATTTTGCGGCGCGTCATGCCGATTAGGTTCAGCCCGCTCAGCCTGTTGCGCGAGTGCGCAATCGTGTACGGGGGAATATCCATCGACGACGCCGAGTTTCCGCTTACAATCACGCCGTCGCCTATTCTCACGCGCTGGTGAATCATTACGCCGCCGCTTACGAAAACGTCTTTGCCCACGTGAACGTGCCCCGCGAGGGCGGAGAAGCAGCCCGCGATGTAATTGTCGCCAACAACGCAGTCGTGCCCGACGTGCGACGACGCCATCATGAGGGCGCATTTGCCGATTTTCGTCGCCGATTCCGCAAAGGTCGCCCTGTGCACCGTCGCGCTTTCGCGTATGACGGAGCCTGCGCCGATTTCGACGTAGGACGGCACGGAGCTGTCGAAATGCAGGTCCTGCGGTTCGCCGCCGACTACCGCAAACGAGCCTATCTTGCAGTTTTCCGCGATTCTCGCCCAGCCGCATACCCGCGCGTGCTGCTCTATCACGCAGCCGTCGCCTATTTGCGCGCCGCCCTCTATTATTGCGTACGCGCCCACTACGACATTTTCGCCGAGCAGGACGTTTTCTCCCAAAATTGCCGTGGGGTGTATTGTGCTCATATTAGTCCTCGTTTTCCGCCTCTATCAAGAGCTTTCGCCTGTATCCTCTGACGTGCCCGATTTTTATTGTGGCGGTGAAAAGAATGCCGAAAAGCGTCGAGGCGTACGCCGCCATGAGGCTCGCCGTGACGATGCCCATCGTAAGCAGCACCAGCGAAACCACCGTGCCCGCCAAGCCGATGTACAGGCCGAGGTCGAAAAGGTTGTCCTCGTTTTCGAGCAGTTTGAGTTTGAGTTTTGCGGGCGCGACCGTCCGCTTGATTGCCGCAAGGCGAATCAGGCTGACGAGATAGACTGTGAACTGCATGACAAAAAACAGTCCCACCGCCGCCAATGTTGCCGAATCAGATTCGAATTTCATAGTCTCCTCTCCGATTGTGTTTACTACTTTTTCAAATGCAAATTTTAATTCGGGCGCGGGCGTATTTTCCGCGCTCTCGATTTTTATTTTGAACGCGTCGGGCTCGAACGCCAAAAATACGAAAAGCGACACCATTGCGCCCTCCAAAAGTCCGCGTCCGAGCGCGAGCGTCGAGCGCCACGACGGCGTGTCGCGGCGGCGAGAGAATATCCGCACAGCCCCCCTCACCGCCATATATCCGCCTATTATGCTCAGGAAAATTTTTAGCGAAAGCAGCGCAGCTCCGTGCCGCGCCGCAACGCCGCCCAGAAATTCGCGTATCGGCGACAGCGCGGGCGAGAAAATCTTCGCCGCGTACGAATCTCGGTAAATGGGTTTGTCGGAGGACAGCAGGAATTTCGCCGCGCCCTCGCCGTGCATGTAGGCAAAGGCGAAGTCGCGCCTGCGGTCGGGGTCGGAAAGATATTTAATGCTCTCGGCAACTCCGCAGCCCGAAATCGCCGCCGCCGCGAGCAGTTTGAAATCGTCGGGAGAGTCTCCGCAGAGCTTGGCGAAAGCGTAGACTTCGCCGATTTCCGAAAACCTCGCGAAAATCGAGCGCAGCAAAACCCAGTCGCACTTTTTTGAAAGCACCAAGACGCCGAGGCAGTATTTTTCAAGGCGTTCCTTTTCGGCGGGGTCGCTCCGCGAGGCGTTGAGCGTTGCCGAAAAGCTTTTGGGGAAGTCGGGCGGAAATTCCCCCGGCTGCGCAAGGAGAGCCGTCGTAATCAAGGCTGCGTCGACCGGCGCGCCAGCCGAGCCGAATACGGGCGGCAGCAGCGCGCTCGTCATGCCGCGCAGCGCGAGAATCCTTTTAACGAACTCCGACTGCGTTTCCGAGAGAAACTCCAAGAGTTTCGCCCTGTTTTCGCCGAGCGAAAGTATGCCGTAGACCGCCGTGCCCCCGCCGTATTTCGACGCGTCTATTGTCGAAAGGAACGCCGAAAAATACGGAGCGTCGCCGCCGGCAATACGCCACGACGGGTGCTTTTTGTATGCCTCCGAAACGTCTTTCGAAATCGCATCTCCCTCCGCTGCGGCGTCCGCCAAAACAACCGCCGCCGAGATTTTCGACGAATCGAGGTACAGCCGCGCCAAATCGACGGGCGTCGGCGTTCCCTTTCCCGCCGCGACCACTGCGGACTTGTCAACCGAAGTGAAGTACGCGGGTATGCCCGCCGCCGCGGACAAGACCGCGAGCCCGACAAGGAGTCTCATGAAGTTGGCGAATATCCGCATATAAAAATTCCCCCGCAATATTTGCAATACCGCCGATTTAGGCGTCGGACGCCCGCGAAGTCAAGTATATTCCCGACTCAGGTATGCTTGCTGTTGGACGACTGCAACGCGTTCGCGATTTCGGGCATGACAATCCCCTTCTTTGCGTAGATTGCCCGCACGCACGAGCGTATTTGCGGTCGGAAGTACTCGAACACGAGCCCGCCCGCAATGCACAGCACGCCGCTTGCGAACACCACGACCGACATCGGCATCTGCTTCGCAAGCCAGCCCTGAACAAGGCTTCCGACGGGCGGCACCCCGAAAAACACCATCGAATATATGCTCATTATGCGCCCGCGCTTTTCCTCGTCCACAAGAGCCTGCAACATTGTGTTGCTCGACGCGGCTATTGAAATCATCGAAAAGCCTATGCAAAAGCAGAGCGCGCACACCACGGGAACTATCCGCACAAACGAAACCAAAATCAGCGACGTCCCGAAAAGAAGGCTCGCGACAATCACGACGCGCCCAAGCCCGTAGACGCTCTTTCGCGCCGCCAAGTAGAGAGCCGCGCATAAAGTCCCCGCGCCGATGAAGCTCATGAGAGTGCCGAGAAGTTCGCTGTTGCCGCCAAGCTCTCCCTTTGCGAAAGCGGGCAGAAGCAGCTGGAACGGATAGCCGCAAAAGCACACAACCCCCAAGAGCAACACAAGCGCGCGAATCGGGAATGTCCCTATCGCGTATTCCATGCCCTCGCGGACGTCGGCGAGGGCGCGCTTCGCCGAAAACGTCGATTTCACATGTGGGGTTTTGATAATCAGGAGCGAAAACAGAATCGCCAAATACGACAGCGAATTTACCAGAAAGCAGACGCCCTCCCCGACCGCCGCGACCATCACGCCGCCGATTGCCGGCCCCAAAAAGCGCATTCCGTTTATGACCGCCGAATTCATGGCAATCGCGTTGCTTAAATCCTCCTTGGGCACGAGAAAAACGTAGAACGACTGCCTTGCGGGCGCGTCGAAGCTAATCACGACGCCCTGAAACAGGCACAGCGCGAAAATCATCGGCATCGTGATTACGCCCGTGAGCGTCAGCACCGCGAGCGTCGCGCTGTGGAGCATCATCGCCGCCTGCGTGGAGAAGATAATCCAACGTCTGTCGAACCTGTCGCTCACCACTCCCGTAAAGGGCGTCAGGAACAGCGTCGGAATCTGCGACAAAAACACCGCAAGCGACAGCATGAAAACCGAATGCGTCATGGAAAACACGAGCCAGCCCATCGCCAGCTGCTGAATCCACGAGCCGTTCATCGACACGCCCAAGCCCAGAAAATATATCAGAAATTTCCTGTGCCTTAGCGATTTGAACACACCCAAAACCGCCTTCGGATTCGCGGGCACGAGAACCCCCAAATGAAGCCAGTCGAACAGTCGCGTCGTTTTTTTGAATTTCGTTTCCGACATTTATATTTGTTAACGGAAAATTCCGCCGCGGCGAAACGCAATGCACGCCCTATTTTTGCGGATTGAGGGTTTTCAGAACCGCCGCGTGCATCTCGGCGTTGCATGTGGCGACAAGCCCGTTCGGACCGATGTTTCCGCCGCCGTTCCAGTCGGAATACACCGCGCCGCAGCCGCGCAGGGCGGGCAGGATTGCGGTCAAGTCCCAGACTTCGAGAATGGGGTCGCACATGGCGTGGGCAAGCCCGCGGCAGAGGAGCATGTATCCGTAGCAGTCGCCCCAAGTGCGCGAGATTGCGGCCTCGCGTTCGAGAGCCTCCCAGCCCTCCGCCGAGTGCAGCCAGCGGCATTCGCGCGAGTCCGACGTAAGCAGGGTAATCCCCTTTGTGTCGGTCTTTTTGGAGGGCGCGGTTTGGACTCCGTTGAAAAGGCATGTTTTGCAGTCGCCCACGATTCTCTCCTTCAAAATCGGCTGGTTGACAACCCCAAGCACCGGCTCGCCCTGAAACCTAAGCCCGATGAGCGTCCCGAAAAGCGGCACGCCCGAAATGAAGGATTTTGTGCCGTCGATTGGGTCAATCACCCACTGGAATTCCGCTTCGGCGTTCTCGTTGCCGTACTCCTCGCCTATTATTCCGTGCGAGGGAAATTTTTTCTGGATTGCCTCGCGAATCATTATTTCGGTATTTTTATCGACCTCCGTCACGGGGGAGTCGTCCTTTTTCAAATCGACGTGGATTTTGCGCCCGAAATTCTTTGCTATGTATTCTCCGCTTTTGTCGGCGAGTTCGTTAATAAAAATCTTGAAACTTTCCGTATCCATGCCCCTAATGTTCGCAAACAGTGCACATTTTCGCAAGATGAAAAACATAAATATTCCGATATTGGCAATCGACTTCGAGGGTTCGCGCAGAATCGGGGTCGTTGAATACGGCGTTGCGAAAATCGAAAACGGCGCGGTCTCGGAACTGCGCACGGGCATTTGCGCCCCGAAGACGAAAATCCCCCAGCGCGACGCCGAATTTTTCGGCATCGACAACGAAGAGGCGTTCAAACACCCGCCGTTTTCGGAGAGTGTCGCGGAGTTTTGCGAAATGCGTAAGACGGGAATTTTCGCCGCGCACAACGCGTCGGTCGAAGACGGGCTTCTGCGCGACGCCGCCCCCGCGCCGGCAATCGTGCCCGACTTCGCGTTCGGAGGAATGCGCGCGTCGTGGTCGCCGTGGATAGACTCCTGCGCGCTGCTTAAAAAGATTTTCCCCACCCTCGACTCCGCAAAGCTTTCCTCGGCGATAGACGCATTCGGGCTGAAAGGAGAGCTTGACGCCCTCGCCGAAAAATTCTGCCCTCCCTCCCGCAAAAAATGGCACTGCGCCCCCTACGACGCCCTCGCCTGCGCCCTGCTCATAATAGGGCTTTGCAGAATGGACGGCTTCGAAAACGCGACGGTAGAATGGCTGGCGAAGCACTCCGCCGCCCCGCGCGACACAACCGCAAGTCTTTTCTGAAATGGCGAAAAATTCAAAGCTGAGATTTCTAAACGCAATGCTCGCCGCAGGCTCGCCGTTTGCAAACGACATCTGCGCCGGCGCCGCCTGCGGCATCGACATGGCGATTGCGCGGGGCGAGGCCGACATACCCCTCGAAACTTTCGCAAAAAGAATCCTCAGGCTCTACGACCCCGACGCGCATGTCGAGGTGCTCGACTTCGAAAACTCGCACTTCGACCCGCTCTTTGCCGTAGCCGCCGTGGCCGACGCCGCCAAGCGACTTTCGGGCTATCGGCGCGGGATTCTCGTTGTGTCGTCGCTCGAACGCGCGGGAGTGCCGTCGAAGGGCAAAATGACGCCCGCGCGGAAGTCGGCTTTTGCCGAAAACATGGAGACCGTCGAAAACTATCTCATGCGCTACGAGCTGCCGAATGTCGAAATTATTTTCGTCTGACGGAAAATTCCGTTTGCATTGTCGGCGGCGGGGGTCTATCTTTTGCCGCATGAAAACCCTATTCGAAAAAATCATAGACGGCGAGATTCCCGCGAAATTCGTTTACCGCGACGACGTGTGCGCGGCGATAAACGACATCAACCCGCAGGCTCCCGTCCACGTTCTTCTGTTTCCGGCAAAGCCGATTGAAAGGCTCGCAAAGGCGGAGGAATCCGACGCGCCGATTCTCGCGCACCTCATGCTCAAAGTACCCGAAATCGCAAAAAAATGCGGGCTTGACGACGGATTCAGAGTGGTTATCAACAACGGGCTTTTGGCGGGCGAAACCGTCCCGCACCTGCACATTCACATTTTGGGCGGACGCCCCCTCCACTGGCCGCCCTGCTGAGCCGTTCCCGCGGCGGGCAACGCCGCGCAGCTTCGCCCCCGCAATCCGCAATTCCGTTTTGCGGGGCGCAAAAAAAAGGACAACCTTTCGGTTGTCCTTTTTTTGATATTCCCCGATATTAGGAGAGTCTTTCGAGCAGCGCTTCGCGTTCGACTTTGAGCGAGTGCGGGAGCAGTTCGAAGAGCTCTTCGGAGAGCGGCTGGGCCGAAACCGTGGCGGGGTCGTAGGTCATCAGTTCCTTGAACGTGTCCTTCGAGTATTCCATGCCGTCCCAGTCGAGGTCGTCGTATTCGGGAACGAAGCCGATTGCCGTTTCCTTTGCCTTCGCTTCGCCGTTCTGGCGGTTGACAATCCACGCGAGGACGCGGGCGTTTGCGCCGAATCCGGGCCACATGAAGTTGCCTTCCGCGTCGCGGCGGAACCAGTTGACGTGGTAGAAGCGCGGGGTCTTTTCGAGGTTCTTGCCCATCTTGACGAGGTGTCCGAGGTAGTTTGCCATGTTGTAGCCCGCAAAGGGGAGCATAGCCATCGGGTCGGAACGGAGTTCGCCCTGTTTGCCTTCTGCGGCAGCCGTGCGTTCGGAGCCCATCATTGCACCGAGGTATACGCCGTGCGTCCAGTTGAAGGATTCGAATACCAGCGGAATGCCCTTCGGGCGGCGTCCGCCGATGACGATTGCCGAAATCGGAACGCCTTCAAGCTTGTCTGCGTTTTCGTCGAGGCAGGGGCAGTTGGCGATGGGAGCCGCAAAACGGCTGTTCGGGTGCGCCGCGGGAGTACCGCTTTCGGGCGTCCAGTCGTTTCCGTGCCAGTCGATGAGGTGCGCCGGAGGTTCTTTTGTCATGCCTTCCCACCAAACGTCGCCGTCGTCCGTGAGGGCTACGTTCGTGAAGATTGTGTTCTTCGAGCACGAGAGCATCGCGTTCGGGTTCGTCTTCATGCTGGTGCCCGGAGCAACGCCGAAGAAGCCGTTTTCGGGGTTGATGGCGTAAAGCTTGCCGTCGGGGCCGGGTTTAATCCAGGCGATGTCGTCGCCGACGCAGGTGATTTGCCAGCCCTTTTTCTGCAAGGCTTCGGGAGCGATGAGCATTGCGAAGTTCGTCTTGCCGCAAGCCGACGGGAACGCGCCCGTTACATAGCTCTTGCGACCCTTCGGGTCTTTCACGCCGAGAATGAGCATGTGTTCAGCCATCCAGCCTTCGTCGCGACCCATTACCGAAGCGATACGGAGCGAGAAGCACTTTTTGCCGAGCAGCGCGTTGCCGCCGTATCCCGAACCGATGCTGATGATTTCGCGCGTTTCGGGGAAGTGTGTAATGTATGTGCTTTCGGGGTTGCACGGCCAAATAACGTCGTCTTCGGGCGAGTTAATGGGTTTGCCAACCGAGTGTACGCAGGGAATGAATCTGCCGTCCGCGCCGAGAACGTCGAGAACTTTGGGCGAAACGCGCGCCATGATGCGCATGCTGACCACAACGTAGGGCGAGTCGGTAATTTCGACGCCGATCTGCGAGATGGGTCCGCCGATGGGGCCCATGCTGAACGGGATAACGTACATCGTGCGGCCCTTCATGCAGCCCTTGAAAAGTTCGTTGAGTTTTTCCTTCATTTCGACGGGGTCCATCCAGTTGTTGGTCGGGCCTGCGTCGGCTTTCGTCTTCGAGCAGATGAAGGTGCGCGCTTCTACGCGCGCAACGTCGCGCGGGTCGGAGCGGAAGTAGTAGCAACCGGGGCGTTTTTCCTGGTTGAGCTTTGTGCACGCGCCCTTGGCAATCATCTGATTGAAGAGCTCGTCTGCTTCAGCCTGCGAACCGTCGCACCACTGCACCTTGTCGGGAGTCGTATGGGCTGCCCATTTTTCAACCCAAGCGACGAGAGCTTTGTTTTTTACTGTTTTCGGATCTATCA
>JAJXPD010000083.1 GCA_021641325.1 Opitutales bacterium | reverse complement strand
TAGCCAAGAGCCGCGTCAATCTCGCGCCCGTACTCGCCCGCGCCCCACGCCGCCGACGGGCTGTCCGCCACGACGACATAGTCGGTCTCGGCGTCCACTGTTCGCCGAATGCGTCCGCCCTGCCGCGCAATCAGCCCCTCCACGTACTGTGCTCCCATTTCGCCGAAATCGCCGCTTACGACAAATGTCTTCGAAAAATCCACGGGCGAGTAGTCGAACTCCAAGTCGGTCTGCGGGGTGTGCAAGGCGCGCCGCTCCTCGTGTTTTCGGGCGCGGTCGAGGGTTCGCCGAGCCGACTCGAAAACGTCGGGCTTAGAGCGGCGGACGGTCTTTTCGCGGAAGCTTTTTTTCAGCGGCGCAACGTCGCACCTGTCGGAGAATATCCCGAAAAGCTGGGCGCAAATTCTGGCGTCGTCGAGCGCGTTGTGGTGGTTGAAGTCGCCCAGTCCGTAGTACTGCGCAAGAACGTCGAGCTTGCGGCTCGGCAGGTTTGCGAGCACCTTACGGCTTATGCAAAGCGTGCAGAAATAGTCGAAGTCGGGCGCGGCGATGTCGTAGCGTTCGAGCGAAGAGCGCAGGCAAGAGATGTCGAACGCCGCGTTGTGCGCAACGACGTTGTCGGCAAGAAAGGGCTTCATGTCTTCGTAGACATCGCAGAAGCACGGGGCGTCGCGGACGTCGAACGCGGTTATTCCGTGAACCGCCGTGTTGTAGAAATTGAACGAACACTGCGGGTTCACAAGCCTGTGGAACTGCTCCACGGCCTCCCCGTTTTCGACGCGCACAAGCCCGACCGCGCATATCGACGCGCGGCTTGCGTTGGCGGTTTCGAAATCTATCGCCGTAAAATCCATGCCGAAAAGATTAGATTTTTTAGGCGGAGCGCGTCAACGGATTTTCCGAAAAAAAAGCGGTATCGGAAAATTCCGACACCGCTTTGGGATTATTATGAAAAAAAACTACTTTGCGGGACATGTGCTTTTTGCGCACTCCGCCTTGGCGTTCGCGCATGCCTGAGCTTTCGCGGGGCATTTTGCGGCGGCGGGGCAGGGATTGCAAACGCATTTATCCTTGCAAACGCAGGGGTTGCACGTGCAGGGATTGCACTTGCAAACGGTTGCGCACGGGGAATTTGCCATAGCGCATTTCGACGGACAGTTGCACGCCGCAACAAACAGCGCGGCAACGCCCAACATAGTTGCCAAAACCAATGATTTCATACGGATTGATTCCTTTCTAAATTTGCTGACAGTAATCGGACGGTTTTGTTCGAAATAAAGAAAAAATTTTCAAAAAAAATCAGGCCTGAACCGCGAGCGTCCCCGAACGCCCCGTGAACGGCGACATTTTGATTTCGGCTGTGCGCACGGTTTGCGGATTCGCCAGAATCTCCTTGGCGTAGTCGGCAAGGGAGTAAAATTTCGCGCCCTCCGATTTTACTTTCGAAAGGAATGCGTCGAACCACTCCAAATACGCCATGCCTTCAAGCTCGGCGTGCGCGGTCATTACCGAGTGCCCGATTTTCCGCATCTCCGCAATGTGCATGTCGGCGACTTTTTCGAGCGGCGTAAGCCCCAAGACTTCGTCGAGCGTCAGCAGTGTCGAGGGAATTTGAAGCGTTTTGAATTTTCTGCCGCCCATTGTGGGCACAAACGGCAAGCCGCCCCGCACGTCGGAAGCGTAGAGGAGGTTTGCGCCGTCCTCCACTTCGAGCGCGTCGGGCGTAATCTGCCAGCCGGGTGCGCCGCAAAACTTGGGTTCGTAGCCGAAGATTTTTTCGAACTCGACGCGCGCCTTTGTGAACTCCGCCTCGATTTCCGTCGGGCGCATTGTCGGAAGATAGTCCTGCCATTTGAAGTGGTCCCAGCAGTGGATTCCGCATTCGAAGCCGTCGTCGCGAGCCGCCCGCATCTGGTCGGCGCAAAGCTTGCCTATGCGCGGGGCTTTGAGCAGCGTGCCGTAGAGCAGGGTTTTCAGCCCGTAGTTGCCCGCGACATTCGAACGCAGGCACTTTTTCAGAAACCCTTTCCTGAAAATCCTGCGGAGCGCCTTGCCCGTATTGTCGGGGCCCATCGAAAACAGCAGCGTCGCGGGAACGCCGTGTTTCCTAAAAAGTTTGCAGAGGTTTGGAACGCCCTCGCGCGTCCCGCGGTATGTGTCGATGTCGACTTTTACGGCAAGCTTCATACGTTATTTCGAAGTTTCGCCAAGCTCGTAGTCCTTTTTGAGCAGGTGGTAGTCGAGCGTAAGTTTTAGCGCGGTGCGCAGGTCGGTGGTCGGTTTCCAGCCGAGAACTTTCTCGGCCTCGGCAATCGACGGCATGCGCCGCGACACGTCCTGATAGCCCCTGCCGTAGTATTCCTCGCTCGAAACGCTTTCGATTTTCGCGTTCTTCGCGCGTTCGGCGTATTCGGGATATTCGCCGAAAAGCTCCACGAGCATGTCGGCAAGCTCTTTGATTGAAAATTCCATGTAGGGGTTGCCGATGTTGAAAATCTTTCCGTCGGCGCAGCCGTCCTTGTTTTCCAAAATTTTGAGCAGGCACTCTATGCCGTCGTCGATGAACGTGAAGCTGCGCTTTTGCGCTCCGCCGTCTACGAGCTTAATCGGCTTGCCGTTGATGATGTTGTGCGCGAACTGCGTGAGCACGCGCGACGAGCCTTCCTTCGGGGCGGTGATGTCGTCGAGTTTCGGGCCGATGAAATTGAAGGGGCGGAAGAGCGTGAATTTCAGCCCCGCGTGGTTGCCGTACGCCCAGATTACGCGGTCGAGCATCTGCTTGATGCATGAGTAAATCCAGCGTTCTTTCGGGACGGGACCGAGGACGAGCGGCGAATTGTACTCGTCGAAATTCCGGTCGGGGCACATGCCGTAGACTTCCGAAGTCGAGGGAAAGACGATGCGTTTGCCGTACTTTGCGCATTTTTTCACGATGTCGATGTTCGACTCGTAGTCCAGCTCGTATACGCGCAGGGGATCTTTGACGTAGAGCGTGGGTGTCGCGATTGCCACGAGCGGCACAACGACGTCGCACTCTTTTATTTGTTCTTCAATCCAGTCTTTGTCGGTGAAGATATTTTTTTCGAAGAACGCGAAGCGCGGGTTGCCGAGGCAGTGCCCGATTTTATTTGTGCCCAAGTCCATGCCGACGATTTCCCATTCGGTCTTTTGGAGGATTTTCCACGCGAGCGACGAGCCGATAAACCCGTTGACGCCCATGATAAAGATTTTCTTAGATGCCATATTGTTTTCAATCAAAACACAAACGCCATGGCAATCAAGCCAATAAATTGCCATTTAACGCCGTGCCCCCGCGCGGTTTCAGCGCGTCGCGGGAAGGACGATTTTCGCGAGAACGGGCATGTGGTCGGACGGCCGCACGTCCTCGAAAGTGTCGGAAATGTGCGCGTGTTTGAGCACCTCCATTCCGTTCGAGACGAACACGAAGTCTATCGGGCGCGACAGCCAGCGCTTGGGGTCGGGCTTGACGCCTATGCAAGTGGGTTCGGGGCCGTAGTGCGGCGTTTGCGAGATGTCGCGCGAGTTGCGCAGAAGCCCCGACGACTCGAACTTGTCTATCATTTCCTTTTCGCGCGTGTTGAAATCGCCCACGATTACGAAAGGCGTTTTGCCTGCGATTTTCGGCACTTCCGAAACGAGCAAATCGAAGGACTTTTCCCTGTCGGGCTTGTTGCGGCTGTTCAGGTGGAGGTCGAAGAACACAAGCTCGCGCCCCGAAAGTTTGTCGCGCAGTTTTATCCACGCGCAAAAGCGGTTCTGCTTTTCGCCGCCGACGCCCCAGCCGACCGTCCGCTTTTCGGGCGGATACGGATTCGGACCGAACCAGAACGTGCCGCCGTCGAGACGTTCGAAGCGCGACGCCTTGTAGAAAATGACGACGTTCATCGCCCAGCTTTTGCCGTTCGGCTCGATTTTCGGGTTGTTGAATTCCGCCGCCCAGGCAGAGCCGAGCTGCGATAAAATCCACTCCGCCTGCTCTATCGACAGCTCCTGCGAGCCGCATATGTCGAACTCGTGGTATTTCATGAGCGCGGGAATTTGCGCGCGCCGTTTTTCCCAATAGGGCTTGTCGGCAAAATAGAGCATGTTGAACGACGCTACGTTTGCCGTCGCGCGGCACTCCGCATCTTCGCGTGGAGGCACGGTTTTTTCGACGAAGCACGAGCACAGCAAAAACTGCGCCGCAAACGCCGCCATAATGCCTGCGATTATACTTTTCATTGAATCCGGGAATTTGTTTTCGACATTATCCCACACAAACACAAAATTTTGCAAGCAAAATTCCGCGTTCGCCTACGCATAGACGCGCACCTCGAAGACAGAGGCGGTGTCGGAGCCGTTTGTGGCAAGGCATTCAAGCTCGACCGACTTTGCGGCGACTTTTTCGAAATCGTGCTCCGCGCGCTTCTGGTAGTTGCCCTTAACTTCCGCAAGCGTCTTTTTAGAGCCGTCGGCGAGGGTTGCTACAATGCGGTAGTCGCGCAGGCATTCGGGCTGCGCGCCGAGCGCGAGCCTTTTGAAAAAGTTGGGCTGGCGCGTAATTGTGAGCATGCGGCAACCCGTGTCGAGGTTGAGTATTATTTTGGAAATCTCCTTCGGCGAATCCCATTCGAGCTTGAGCGCGGGCTTGTCTATAATCGGTGCAATCCAGCGGTTTTCGCAGCTGCCGAGGGCGTCGTAGAACATTCCCGAAACAACGTTTTCGGGCTTGGCGGACGCCGCGCAGGAGCTCGCCGAAATCTTCGCAGACCGCGCCAAGTCGAGCGGATCGGAATTTTTGACGCCCGCGATAATCACGCCGTCGCGGAGCATGCGCTGCTGGAACGCCGAAAATTTTTCGGGAGACTTCAAAATGTCTTTCGGCGAAATTCCCTCCGCCGCGCACAACGCCGCCGCCGTGCCCGACACCTGCCCCGTCGTCGCGCAGGTGTTCATTATGCGCGTCGAGGAAAACGCCATGTGGCTGCAACTGATGTCGCGCCCCGCCATGAGCAGGTTCGGAAAATCCTTTGCCACAAGAGAGCCGAACGGTATGTTGTAGTAGTCTATCTTCCCGGCGAAAATCGCGGGCTTTTTGTGGCGTTCGGCGTAGAAGCCCTTTGAGGTTTGGTCCTCCAAAGCCCAGCCCGCGGCGGCGATTTGGTCGGGCATTTCGCGCCACTTGCCCTTGATGTCGTGGACGGTGAAAATGTGCTCGCCGAGCACCCTGTAAGTGTCGCGCTTTGCGGGAATCATTCCGACGGAGTCGAGGGCGAGGTTTGCGGTTTCGGGGAATTTTCCGCTGTTTTTGATGTAGTCCCACACGCCCAAAATTATCGACAGCAGCTCGAAGCGCAGCACTTCGGTGTCGCGCAAAGTGTCCGCCATGCCGCCGTGCGAAATGAACGCGTAGCCCATGCCGAAGCCGCTCGCGCGGGGGTCGCGGAACTTCAAGTCCTCCGCCGTAATTTTCTTCGCCCACGAGGGCGGCGTAAACGGCGTGGGTTTGCCGCAGTCTTTCGAAGTGTAGATTACCGACGCGCACAGGTGCTTGCCGAGCTCGTAGATGTCGGCAAGCTCCTCGCCGTATTTTTTGGAGCCTTCTCGCCCAGACATCAGCGTTGCGCCCGCTTCCATGGCGATTCGCGCGTCGCCCGTGCAGTCCACAAACTGCTTGGCGGAAATTTTGTAGATTTTGAGCGAGTGGTCGCTGCGCGCCATGACTGATTTTATCCGCCCGTCCGCCGTTTCGGCGAGGTATACGGAAGTGTCGAGCAGAAGGGTGAGGTTCTTTTCCGACACGCATTTGTCGTACAAAACCAAGTCCCACATTTCCCACGACATCTGGGGGTTCTTGACGGAGTGCTCAAGCTTGATTTCCTCCAAAATTCCCGCCTCGCGCCAGCCGACCTTGTGGCTCCAAATTCCGAGCGGGTGCATGCGCACCTCGGAGCTTGAATTGCCGCCGAGCCTCGACCTGTCCTGAACCAAAACCGTTTTCGCCCCAGCCCGCGCCGATGCTATCGCCGCGCACACGCCCGCAAGGCCGCCGCCCGCAACGAGCACGTCGCAGTCGAGGGCGATTTTCTCCATGTTCGGCTCTCCCGAAGCGTCGAACGCCCTGCCCGCAAGCGAGCTTTCTATCTTTTTGCCGAGCGGCGTAATTCCCGCCTTTTCGCCGCCCGCGGCGTCTTCCGCCTTGGCGGGCAGACTTACCATGAAGGAGTATCCGAGAAGCGACATTGTCGACGCGCTCAGAAACTTTCTTCTTCCCATTTTGTCGAAATCCCTATTTTCCATGTCTATTACAGAATAAGCTGAATTTTATTATTTCGGAACGGCGCGGGCGTGTCAAAAAAAATCCGCAACAACGTACGCTGCGGATTTTGAAAAAACTGCGGTTAAAAAAAGCGGACTATTTGCGCTTCGTCCAGCCGTGGGCGTCGGTGAAGTCCATTATGCACTTCCAGTTGTACGCGTCGATTTGGTGCGGTCCGTCGTACAGCACATATCCGAAGCCGTCGCCGACAAACGGCTTTTTTACGCGCAAGTCGTCGAGAGTCGCCATTTTTTTCGCGCCGAAAAGCGCGTAGATTTTGCCGGCCTCGGCAAGCGACATGAACTCGCCTTTCGGGTCGGCCCAAATGTCCTCGGTTCCGCTCAAAACGTAGACCATGCGCGGAGCCATCGCCGCAAGCATATGCTGGGCGTCAATAGGCATGCTCTCGATGTTTTCGGCATACTCTTTCATTTTGGGCTTGTACCAGCACGGGAAATACGTCGCCGCAAATTTCAGGTTCTCGCCGTAGTTGCGCCTGTTCATCGACGCCCCGCCGCAGCACGAGCTGTTCGAGACCGCAAGCGCAAAGCGCGTGTCGTACGCGCCCGCAAGCAGCGCGGTCTTGCCGAGCCGCGAGTGCCCCGCGACGCCGATTTTCGAGCGGTCGATAAACGGCAGGGTTTCGAGCAAGTCGAGCACGCGGCAGTCGCCCCACGCCCACGCGGCTATGCAGCGCGGATCCTTGTCCACCGCCGACTTGTCGAAGATGCGGAACACGGATTCGTTTTCGGAGAGAATGTGCTCCTTGTCGGGATAGATTTCGCAGTAGCAGAACGTGGCGACAGCGTAGCCGCGCGAGACGATGTCCTTGAACGGATTGCGCGGCGCGCCCGTTCCGCGCTGGTAATCGTGGGCGCGGTTGTCTGTAATTTTCCCCCTTTTGCTGTTCGAAAGCCAAGTGCCCTCTTCGGGCAGCAGAACTTCCGGCTCGGAAACCGTCGTGTGGTTGCCGTTGTAGTTGGTGTAGATGAATGCGGGCACGGGCTTTTCGACCGACGCGTCCTGCGGGTAGTACATCAAAACGTTGAAAATGTGCGTTCCGTTTTTGTCGGTGGAAATTATCTTGTACTGCCTGCGCTTTGCGATTCCGCCGAGCGCGTCTTCGGACGACTCGACAAGCTTGAATTCGAGCTTTTCGGGGCGCGGAGGCATTTTGCCGAAATACTCCTCCTCCAAAAATTTCACGACTTTCGGACGCTCCCCGTCGAGCCACTGCTTGGCTGTTTCGACGCGCCCTCCCCCGCCTATTTTGTCGAGAATGTCGAGCTTCTTGTAGATGTCGGCTTTCGCCTCCGCATAGTTTATCGCGACCTTTTCGACCCTGTTGAATTTCATGCACGATTTTTCGGGCATGTCGGGGTTGTAAAGCTCGCCAGCCTCCGCCGCAAACAGGGCGGACGCGGAGAGCGACATCAGAAACATAGAAAGTTTTTTCATAATATTTTTTCTCCTGCCTTATTTTTTAGGGGGGACGGGCTTCCAGCCGCGATTTTCGGCGTAGTCCATAAAATTCTTCCAGTCGTAGGGCGTTATGCTGTGCCTGCCGCTCTTGATGTGGTAGGCGATGTCGCCGTGGAAGGGCGAGTCTATTTCGAGCGCGTCGAGGGTCGGAAAATTCTTCGCCCCGAAAAGCGCGAACGCGGGCGCGGCGTTTATCAGACCGAGCAGCTGGCCTTCGGGGTCAGCCCAGAAGTCCTCGGAGGAACTCGTGGTGTAGAGCATGCGCGGGGCAATCAGCGACACAAGGTGGTGCTGGTCGACCGGCATCGACGAAACGTCGTGCGCGTGCTTCTTGAAGTTGTCGGAAAACCAGTACGGAAAGTTGAAGTCGACCATCGACGCCGCCGATTCCCCGTAGTTGCGGCGCGTAAGAGCCTCGCCCATGCAGCCGGCGTTGTTGGAGCAAACATAGGCAAAGCGGAGGTCGTGCGCGCCCGCAATCAGCGCGGTCTTGCCGAGGCGCGAGTGCCCGACGACCGCAAGCTTCGACATGTCGATTTCAGGCAGCGTTTCAAGCAGGTCGGCTACGCGCATGTTCCCCCACGCCCAAGCGACAATCGCGGGGCGCGAGTCGAATTTTTTGCCGAAAATCTTGTAGACGCTTTCGTCCGCCGCCGCCGCGCCATTGCGGTCGGGATAGACGTCCATGTAGCAGAACGTTGCGATTGCGTAGCCGCGCGAAACGATGTCGGCAACGGGAATGCGCGTCGATTTTTCCGCGCGGAGCTGGGCGCGTTTCTTTTCTGAAAGAGTCGCCGCATAGTTTTCCGTCGCTATTCCGTCTTCGGGCGAAACGACAAAGTTGCCGTCGAAGTTGGGGCAGATGAACGCGGGCGTTTTCGCGCCGCCGTTTTTAGGGAGATACACAAGAGCCACAAACGAGAGCGAGCCGCCCGCTCCCGAAACGGTAATTCTGTACTGCCTGCGCAGGGCAATGCCGCCGAGGGCGTCGTCGGACGATTCTATAAGCTCGAATTTCTGGGAATCGGGGCGCGGGGGAATCGCGCCGTAAACTTGCGAGTCGAAAAATTCAAGAATCTGCCCCCGCGCCTCGCGCGACCATTCGAGGGCATTTGCCACCCTGCCCTTGCGGTCGAGACGTTCGAGAACGTCGGGCACTTTCGAGTCTCCGATTTGCGAGACAACGTAAAACGACTTTCCGTATTTTTTAATGAAAGTGTCGGCGACGGGCTGGTCGCGCGTGATGTATTTTTCGGCAAAAGCCGAAGCCGAAAAAACCGCAGCCCAAGCCCCCAAACAAGCAATAGATACAATAAACTTCTTCATACTCAAACGTATGAGCC
>JAJXPD010000269.1 GCA_021641325.1 Opitutales bacterium | reverse complement strand
CGGAGTGCCTACGGGCTTGTTGATAAGCGCGCCGTCGAGGTCGCTTGCGCCGTCGTCGCCGACAACCGTAAGGAAGCCGTTTTCCACCTTTTTACGCATGCTTTCGGGAAATTTTACGACGACCGAATAAAGCTTTCCCGCCTCGAAGACGCGCTGTTTCATCTCGAATTTTGTAAACGGCAGCGAACCGCCCTTCCCCGCCGCGCGCGAAATCGGCGACAACGCCGCGAAAATCCCGCCCGCGGAAAAACGCTTTCCTGTCCATATCACAAATATCTTATAGACAAACTATTTTCGGTCGCAATCAAAATATGCGCAACAAAGCCGAACAATAAGCCGAAACGCGTAAATGGTGCAAGCAAGCGCAAAATGCGTGCAAAACAGCGGCTATTCGAAAACGGTTTTCGCGTAGATTGAAAGCGGGAGGTCGAAGCCGTTTGATGCTGGCAGCACAAGCTCTCCGCACGAAGTTTTTGCGCCGCGCCGCCCGCCGAAATATTCGTCGAGCATGTTTGCCGCCATTATCGACGACGCCTCTATCGAATAGAGCGTCATAAGGACGAACAGCGGCGTGTCCGACAAAATCGAGGCGCAGGCGTCGAGCAGTTCGGGCAGCATTTTTTCAAGCTTCCAAAGCTCGTTTTTCGGGCCGCGGCCGAACGCGGGAGGGTCGAGCACGATTGCCTCGTACGAAACGCCCCTGCGGGCTTCGCGCCGCGCGAATTTCAGGGCGTCGTCCACAATCCAGCGAATCGGGGCGTCGGCAAGCCCGCTTTCCGACTGGTTTTTCCGCGCCCAGTCCACCGACGGTTTCGACGCGTCAACGTGCGCCACGGCAAAGCCGCCCTTTGCCGCCGCGAGAGTCGCCGCGCCCGTGTATCCGAAGAGGTTTAGGAGTTTCGGCTTGCGCCCGCCTGCAAACTTTGCGCCGCTTTCGGCAATGAATTTCCAGTGCGGCGACTGTTCGGGGAAAACGCCCAAATGCTTTGTGCCGTCCATGAATTTTGTGCGGAATTTGATTCCGTCCCAGTCCATTACGGGCGCGGAAATTTTTTTGTTGAAGACCCAGCGGGCGTCCTTTTTTTCGTCGTCGAAATAGCGGGCGTCGGCGGATTTCCAGAGGTCTGGGCGCGAGGGCTTCCACCACGCTTTCGGCTCGCTGCGGACGACGACGGCGTCGCCGAAGCGTTCGAGTTTCAGCCTGTCGCCGCTGTCGAGAAGCTCGTAGCCGCGCCAGTCGGATTTCAAGACGTCGATGTTCATTTAGGCTTCGGCGATTTTAATGATGTCGGCAAGGTTCACGCGCTTTTCGTAAATCGCCTTTCCGACAATCGCGCCCTCCAAGTTGGCGTATTTTTGCGAAAGTTTTTTGAGGTTTACGATGTCGGCGTCCGACGAAACCCCGCCGGAGGCAATCAGCTTTGCGCCCGCGGGGGCGAGTGTTTGGAGCATTTTTTCCTGCGCGGGAATGTTTGCGCCCGACAGCATTCCGTCGGTGTCGATGTCCGTGTAGATGAAAGTTTTTACGCCGCCTTTCGAAAGTTTTTCGGCAAGACCGCAGGCGGAGAATTCTGCGACCTCCACCCAGCCTTTTATTGCGACTTTCCCTCCCTTTGCGTCGACGCCCACCGCGATTTTTTCGCCGTATTTTTCGGCAAGCTCGACTGCGAATTCGGGGTTCGTGCACGCCTTTGTGCCGATAATCGCGCGGGAAACGCCCGCGTCGAAAGCCGCGCGGACGGCGGATTCGTCGCGCATGCCGCCGCCGAGTTCCACGAACATGCCCAAGCCCGCGATTTTCGAAATCGCGTCGAGGTTGCGCATTGCGCCCCCGAATGCGCCGTCCAAATCGACGACGTGTATCAC
>JAJXPD010000268.1 GCA_021641325.1 Opitutales bacterium | reverse complement strand
CTGGGGGGGGGGCGACTAGGGAGAAAACCGCGACCAGCGCCTGATTCCCGCGGGCTGGCATTATATCGCCCTCGACGCCGCCGCAAATATGGCGGAACTTTTGGGCTTACCCGACGACGCAAAAACCTACCGCCAAACAATGCAAAAAGTTAAGGCGGGCTTCGAAAAATGCTGGAACGGCACGGCGTACAGACACCCCGAATACAACGGCGAAACCGACGACCGCGTCCACGCGCTCGCCGTGATTTCGGGCATCGCCGACAAATCGAAATACGACGCAATTTTCAAGGTCTTCAAAACCCAAAAACACGCAAGCCCCTACATGGAAAAATACGTCATGGAGGCTCTGTTTAAAATGGGACACGGCGGCTACGCGCTCGACAGGGCGGAGGAACGCTTCAAGAAAATGGTGGACGACCCGCGCTATACAACGCTCTTCGAGGGCTGGGAAAAGGACGGCTTCGGTGGCGGCTCAGTAAACCACGCATGGAGCGGCGGAGCAATCACGGTGATTTCGTCGGAACTCTGCGGACTCCGTCCGCTCGAACCCGCATGGAAAAAATTTGCGGTAGAACCGCAGCCCGCAAATTTCAAACGGGCGTCGCTGGGCTTCCAAACCGTTTCGGGCGAAGTGAAATCGTCATTCGTGCGCGACGGTTCGGCGTTCATCATGGACGTGTCGGTGCCGACGCTCGCAGTCGTTTCCCTCCCCGAATTTTGCAGCGGCAAAACCCTGCGCGTAAACGGCAAAACCGTTTCCGAAAAAACCGTAAACGGCAAACGCACTTTCGAACTGCCCAAAGGCGACTATTCGATAATCGTCAAATAACGCACGCGCAAACGCCGCAAAAAAACGGGGGAACGGTTCGCCGCTCCCCCGCTTTCGCAAATTCCGCCGACGCCTTAATGCGCTTTGAGATACTCGACACTCCGCTTTACCTCGTCGAGCTTCTGCGCGGGCGTGTTCTTCCACCAGCCGATGTATTCAAGCAAAAGCCAGCCGTCGAACTTCTGGCGGTCAAGTTCGGCAAGCATGGCGTCTACGTTCATCGCGCCCGTGCCGAAGGGAACGTCGTAGGCGGAAAGCCCGTACGCGCTCATGTCGCGGAAATGGACGATGCCGATTTTGTTTTCGAGCGTCTTGAAACCCTCGACCGCATTGACGCCCGAACGCCCCCAGTGCCCTGTGTCGGGACAGGCGTATACATTGGGATAGTCGGCAATCATCGATGCCACAAACTTCGGGTCCGAAAACGCCGCATTGCGCTTGGCGTCCTTGCCGTGGTTGTGGACGGCGACTTTCATTCCGTACTCGGCGCAAAGCTTGTTCCAGAGGGGAAGCTTGTCGGCGGACGGCTCGGCAATGACGGTGTCCGCGCCGAACTCCTTGACAAACGAAAGCAGCTTGCGGATTGCGTTTTCGGTCGTGGGAGTCGAAACGCCGTAGGAAACCACCTTGATTTTGTTGTCGGCAAGAATCTTTTTGAGGAACGCCTTTTGTTCGTCCGACATCGACGGCTCAACCATCGCGTCGGGATACTTCTTCGAGAGCGCATGACGCGAAAGCCCGATAGCGTCAACACCGCATTCGCGGACAAGCGGTAAAAGCTCCTCTATCGTCTGCTTTGCAAACGTGAAAGTCTGAATGCCGACCTTTCTCTCGGCGCGCTCGGCGTGAAGCAAATTGGCAAATAAAACGGAAACCGTAAAAAATAAAATAAATATCCTTCTCATGATGTCTCCGAATGAACTCCCATTGCCCCGTTTATGCAACGCAAAAATAAAAGCGATAGCAGAGGGAAATAAAAATGGACAATAAAAAAATAAGATTTTAAATCTCTCGCCCCCCCCCCGCGAGGCATCATAAAAAACTTCGGC
>JAJXPD010000267.1 GCA_021641325.1 Opitutales bacterium | reverse complement strand
GTACAAATGTGTAGTCGATTTCCCTGCTCGTTTTATATGGGCGCAAAAAAAGGACGCCGAATTTTCATTCGGCATCCGCAGTTTTTGGCAAAGGCTATTCTTTCGCTTGGCCGCTTCCGCCGAATACCCGCGCGGTGGCGTTTAGAAATTCGTAGCCGTATGTTTTGTCGGGCTCGAGATATTCGCCTTCGGTCCATTCGTTCCAAGCGTTTATCAGAATCAGTTTAGGCATGCCGGCTGGAATGTTTTTGTCCGCCCATTCTTTCGCCATGCGCAGCGACTTTTCGTATTCTATCGGCGATTTGCCCGTTACCAGCGGGGTTGTTTTTTCCCTGGGCCAGCGCGGATTGTTGTCCCAGCCTGTCGAAACAATCGGGAAGAATGTTCCGACCTCCTTTTTATACACATTCCATTTCGGCATTGCGGTATCGCGCCAAGTTTTGTAGTCGCCTTTCATCGAGCCTGTCCAGTTGTAGGTGGACATCGAGTCGTAGCCGTAGTATTTTGCGGCTTCATCGGGCTCGGGAGTGGCGTTGCCGGCAATCGGAACATTCCTGTTTCCGGCTGTCAGCGACATCAAGTGCAGCCCCGCAAAGCCTGCCTTTTTGCATTCCGCGCGGAAATAGTCCAGGGCTTCTTTTGCGTTTTCCGCGCCGCCCATGCCCCTGATGAGGTTTCGCATAAGGTACATTGCAAAGACGGGCTTGCCGTCAATCTTGTAGTAGTTGGCTTTTTTGAAATATTCGATGAATCGTGGGACGAGCACGTTCTTGAATTCGTCGGGCGATACGTCGGCGCTCCAGACTGTTTCGAGCTTCTTCATTCCGTGAACTTTGTTGTTCCAGAGAGAATCGACATCGTGGTTTGCCCACATTATAAAAAACTTCATGCGTTCGTTGTTGGGGGCTTTCAGGAAGCCGTCGTTGAGCGCTCCTTCGAGGAACGGCCTGCCGCCGTACCAGTACCAGTCGTACATGAAAACGTTTACGCCGGCGGCGAGGGCGGCGTCGATTTTACGCGCGACGGCGATAGGGTCGTTTTCCTTTTCGTAGCCCCAGAGGGGGACGAGCGGCTGGTTGTGCCCTTCGAATTTCGGGACGGCTTCGTAGACGTTCTGCCATTCGCCGTTTCCGTGTCCGAAGATTCCCAGTTCCCGCCAGCGCGGTTCGGGGTGGTATGCGGGCCAGACGACGGCGGCGACGTCGTACGCGGCATATGCGGCAAGCGCCGCCGTCATTGAAAACAGCGTTGTTAGATATTTTTTCATATGCGTGCTGTGTGTTTTTTCTATTTTTTGTTTGGCTCAAAAAGTTTGTAGCCGATTGGGGAAATTTCCGTCCCCTCGAACTCGAACGGAGTCTTGCGGTAGTTCGCAACGATTCTGCTTCCGTCTTCGTATTTCACAAGGAACACGTCTTTTGCGATTTCCTCGTGAGACTGCATAAGCTCGCGCTGGAGTCGGCGCACGGGTACGAATTCGTCCCAAGCCTTTTTGATTCGGGGAACGTCGGCGAACTTGTATGTGTAGAAAATAGGCTTGCCGCCGAATTCGACGATTTTCAGCGAAACGAACGGATCTACCTTGCCGTCGCCCTCCATCCAGCGCGGGTCGCCGCTCTTGTCGAGCTTGTACGGACACTTTCCCCTCGTGTGGTTTTGCGTTTCGCGGTCGGAGTTGTACATGACTATTCCGTGGTAGACAATTTCCCAAAGCGGGAAAAGCCCGTCGATAAGCTTGTTCTCGCGGTGCTCGCGCAGAACTTTCAACGCGCCGCCGATGTAGTTGATATAGTCGATATTTCCCGCAACGTGGTCGAAGCCAGCCTCCGATGCCGCCGAACCGAAAAGCTCTTTCGAGCGCGCGAGGATTTTGTTTTGATAT
>JAJXPD010000266.1 GCA_021641325.1 Opitutales bacterium | reverse complement strand
CAAGTAAACAGTTTAACAAATTTTTCGGACAATACGTTTGAAAAAAATCCGCAACGCATATAACGGTTTTCGCATATGGCAAAAAGAATAATCATTACAACCGCGCTCGCAGCATTAACCGCATTTACTTCGCTCGCAGGCGACGTAAAAATCCCGAAGAACGCCTCTGAGGATACAGGCAACATCATGTCCCAAAAATATTGGGACGTCTGGAATCCAGAACTCCAAAAACGAATCGACGCCGACATCGAGGCGAACCGCAAGGCGGACGCCGTCGTAAACGTCGGGCAAGTCAAGGACGGCACGCAGGTTGTCGTAGAGCAGATTTCGCACGACTTCATCTTCGGCGCGCACATCTTCAACTTCGACCAGCTCGGCGACCCCGCCCTCGACGCAAAGTACAAGGCTCTCTACGGCTCGCTCTTCAACTCCGCAACGGTGTCTTTCTACTGGTATACCTTCGAAATGCAGCAGGGACGCCCGCGCTTCAACTCCGAATACTGGGACAGCCAGAAATACTGGGCGGAAACAAAATCGCCAAAGACAGAACCGCATTGGCGTCGCCCCGCTCCAGAAAACGTCATCAAATTCTGCAAGCAAATGGGAATCCGCATACACGGACACCCGCTCATTTGGGATATCCGCTTTTTCCACATTCCCACTTGGCTACTCGAATCGTGCCTGACGGACCCGCAGGAGCGCGAGGTTTTCATGCGCGACATTATCACAAAACTGCCCGAATTCGGCGTGCGCCCGAAGCCCGAACAGTACACGGAAAACTACAAAAAACTCACGGGCAAAGACCTCTCCAAGATGTTCCCCGTGCTCGCGCAAAACCTCAAAAAGGCGTTCGAAAAACGCATAATAGAGCTTGCCGAATACTACGGAGACACGGTCGACAGCTGGGACGTCGTAAACGAGGCCGCCGAAGCCTACTCCAAGGGCGGCTTCAAAGACGGCGACAAGCTGATGAAATCGCGCTTCGGGGTAATCATGCCCGCCGACTTCGTGTTCGACGCGTTCCAAACGGCGCAAAAGCACTTCCCCAAAAAAGTAAAGCTTAACATCAACGACTACATAATGTCGAAAGACTACCGCAATATGATTGAGGAAATGATTTCGCGCGGCTGCAAAATCGACATTGTGGGCTCGCAAATGCACATCTTCAACCCCAAGGCGAGCCTCAATATCGCCGCAGGCAACATTCCCGAAAAAATCAGACCCGACGGCGTAAGGAAAATCATGGAAACAATCGACGTCGGCAGACCCATTCATTTGAGCGAAATCACAATCACCGCCGCCGGCGACGACGAGCGCGGGCGCATGATTCAGGCGATTATCGCCCGCAACATGTACAGACTGTGGTTCAGCATAAAGCCGATGATGGGCATCACTTGGTGGAACGTTGTTGACGGCTGCGGAATGCCCGGCGAACCCTCGCTCTCGGGGCTGTTCACGCGCGGCATGAACCCCAAGCCCGCGTTCTACGCGCTCGACGAGCTCATAAACCGCGAATGGCGCACAAACCTCTCCGCCTCTCCCGACGCCGACGGCAACGTAAAATTCCGCGGCTTCAAGGGCAAGTACAGGCTCTCGTGGTTCGACAAGGACGGCAAGGAGCAGTTCAAAATCGTAAACGTGAAATAACCTTAAAACAAGGAAGCATTATGAGGATAAAATATATGATGGCGGGCGCGCTCGCAACATTAACCGCATTTACTTCGCTCGCAAGCGACGTAAAAATCCCAAAGAACGCCTCTGAGGATACAGGCAACATCATGACCCAAAAGTATTGGGACATTTGGAACCCCGAACTTCAAAAGCGAATCGACGCAGACATCGAGGCGAACCGCAAGGCGGACGCCGTCGTAAACGTCGGGCAAGTCAAGG
>JAJXPD010000265.1:285-1896 GCA_021641325.1 Opitutales bacterium | reverse complement strand
CGTTTAATTAAACCGTTAACTCAAAACTGTATCTGATTATCATGAAAAGAAAAATCCTGCTCGTAGCACTGCTCGGCGCGGTGGCTTCTCTCGCATTAGCCGAAACAAAAACCGTGCATGGCAAGTATACAAATAAAACGGGTCAGAGAACGGATATCACGGACGTCTCGGCAACGACCGACCTTATCCTTGACTCGACACCTAACGAATCCGCCAATCAGGGCGAAATGTACCGCGCTGCCAACAAAACAGTGAAGTCGATTACCGCCATCGACACGAGCGCGCAGGACGGCAAGGGAGCGGTAAACATCGCAAGCAACAACCCCAGCACGGGCATTACGGTCGACGCAAATTCGGCGACGGACGCCACGGCGGTTTCGGCGGCTTCGTGGAAGCAAAATTTCATGACGCTCGTTCTCACCAATTCGAGCAATGACTACAAAAAAGCAAATATCACCGTAGACTTCGGCTCTAACCTCACGCTCACTGGCGCAGCACCAGACCAATCGCAGGTGCTTTCGTTCGAACATTTCAACGGCACGGTAAGCGCAAAAAACACATACCTCAGCAATTCGAACTCGACGAACACTACGACACTCTCGATTTCGGAAGACTCCTCCGTAATTTGGGACGGCGGACGCCTCGAAACAGGCTCGGCGAACAAATCGCTCATACAAGTTGGCGGCAACCTTACGCTTAAAGGGAATTCAAACACAGTGTTTTATGTAAAGGGCGGCGAATTCATAATCGGCGAAAACGGCACGCTCAAATCGTACAACAACACGCTCTACATCGCCAACAACGCAACGGCGCACATCTACGGCACGCTCGAAATGGGCGGCGGCAGCACGCTTTCGCTCTACGGCAAAACCTACCTCCACGACACGACCCCCGCAAAACAGTTCACGGTTTACAAACTGTACTCGAAGTCGGAATTCGTGCAGGCGACGGCGACGTCTAACAACGGCGTAAGATTCAAGAGAGCCTCAAACATCGAAACGGGCGCAAGCTGGACGGTTGACGGCATTGTGGATGTCTTCGGCGAAAAAATCGGCTCGAACGAGCTCAGCGTAACGCGGGCAGTTCTAAACGTGAACTCGGGCGCAAACTTCATCGTCAAGAAGGAAGGCGTAGACAACGCAAAAATCAGGCTCTGGGGCAACTCAGAACTCAACATCTGGCAGGAAAACGCCTTCACCGACGAAAACGGCAAGGGTATCCGCCTTGCGACGGCTAAGGACGTTTATTCCGAATACGGAAGCCTCGTAAATCTCTACGCAACGCAGACGTTCCAAGACCTCTACGTCACGAGCGGCTCGAACATCGAAATCTACCTGTTCGACCTCGCGCAGCTGATTCTCGAAGGCGAGGGACAGACGCTTTGGAACAATACGGAAGAGGGGCTTAAAGTCTACAATTTCCGGGAAAACGCAGTCTATGTAGGAACAAACGCCGCCAACGCGTCGGGAGTGGCGAAAGCGAAGTTCTACGACGCCGACGGCAACCTGATCTCGAACGTCCGCATAGGCGAAAACGGCTGGCTGACGGCGGCAATCCCCGAACCCGCCGAATGGGCGGCGATTTTCGGCGCAATCGCGCTGGGATTTGCGG
>JAJXPD010000265.1:0-275 GCA_021641325.1 Opitutales bacterium | reverse complement strand
CAAATAGGCGGCTGAAAAATTTTCAAAAAAACCAAATGGCGCGCTCCGCAAACGGGCGCGTCTTTTTTTGCGCATTTGTCAATAACAAAACTAAAAAAAATCGCTTGGCGCATGCAAAAACGCAAAAATCCAAATCCGCAATAAAGTGCAAATTAAACACTTGCGCAGTTAAACCGTTAAACAAAAAAGCCTAAATAAATTGTTGATGAAAATTCAGCCCCTATTTAACCTTGCATTATAAAACCCCGAAAAAGTTTTAACCTAAATCCATAACC
>JAJXPD010000264.1 GCA_021641325.1 Opitutales bacterium | reverse complement strand
CGGAAATCCTCGCCCTCGACATTGCAAGAATTTCACGCGACGCAAATGCGGAACGGGCATGGGCGCGGCGGGCGCGGTGGCTGCGGGCATAATTCTCTTCGGCGAACCGACGGGCTTTTGGCAGCTGCTCTTCCTCTCGATGATTGTCGTGGGGATTATCGGAATCAATTTCGTCTCCGAACACTAAGCGGCGCGGTTTGGGCATGGACGCGGGGCGCAAAAGGGAATTTTGCGCCCGCCTTTTTGCGGCGAATCGGCGTCTTGCGCGTTCGTGAAGCCTGTCGGCAAAGGGCGCGGCGGCTTAGCCGAGGTATTTGGTAAGCTCCTCCAAGATTTCCTTTTCGGCGGCGATTCGGCGTTTGATTTCGCCCGCGTATTCGGGAATGTCGCAGGCGTGCACGCGCGGCGGGAATCCCTTTTCCTCGCAGCCGCATTTTTCGCTTACGAAAAATCCGTCTTCGTCGCGGTGTATTGTGATGAAAATTTCCTGCTTGCACAGGCGGCACTTGCGCCCCATCGACATCGTGGTTATTTCCTGATTCATGCGTTTCCTTTCTTGGCGGAATTAAAAAGCGTTTTCGCGGTTTTTTCAAACCGAATTTTTCACGTGCCGAATTTTAAATCGGAATTATTTTCCGATAAAAAAGCATGAACAATACTTTGTATAATTTTACGCTGTTTTTCATGCGCCTCGCGCCGTCGCTAGCCATGCTCTACTACCACGGGGCGGCGAAGGTGTCGATGGTTTTTGCGGGCAAGACGCAGGGCTTTCCCGACCCGCTCGGCATGGGTTCGGGGGTGTCTCTCTACGCAGCGACTTTTGCCGAAACGCTGTGCCCCGCGCTCATAATTCTCGGCGTCTTCACGCGTTCGGCGGCGTTGATTGCGTGCGTCAACATGGCGGTCGCCGTTTGGTATTTGCACACGCAGGCGGGGTCTTCGTTCGAGCTGCCCGTTCTCTACTTGGCGTTTTTTGCGGCAATCGCGTTTGCGGGCGCGGGCGAGTGGTCGGTGGACGGCGCGAAGTCTTGGAGCGGTTGGTTTTACCGCGATTCTAAGTAAGGCGGAAGTCGCCCGAAGCGAGCCCGCCGAATTCCTCCGATTCCGCCGAAACGTAGCGCGTGTGGATTTTCTCCGAGACCCGCTCTCCGCTTTCGATTTGTTCGACTATCGCGCGGCACGTCTTTTCTATTAGTTCGGTTGTAGACGAAAATATTGCCCCCGCGACGTTTTCGCCGTTCAGGAAGCTTCCCGCGCAGTTTGCGTGCGCGAAGATTTTGCCGAAGCCCCCGATTTTCCGCATGGCGCGGAGCGTCAGCCAGCCGCTTGCGAAAACCGCGTCGGGCTTTGTTTTTGCGATTTTTTCGAGCATGGCGAAGCGTTCGTCGGGCGGCGTCGGCAGAATTTCCACGTCGGCGTTTATTCCGAGTCTTTTTGCGCACGCCTCGAACGCTTTAATCCAGAGCGAGTGTTCGAAAAATAGACCGAGCGTTTTTCCTTTGAGGTTTTCCATTGCATCGGCAAGCGCGCCGGAGATGTCGAGATTGATTTCGCACGCGCCGGCGATGTGCCTGTCGTTTACGGCGACGGGGATTTGCATGCCGCTTGGGGGCTTTCCCGCGCCTGCGTAGATTATGCCGTCAACTTCGCGCGAAAGCAGCGACTGCACGGGGTCGTAGTCGGGCGATTCGAGGGCTATCAGCAGTTGGTAGTCGCGCGGGCGCAGTTCCTTCAACGCCAAGTTTGCAATGTGCGCGTAGTACGCGTTTGTGAGGTCGCCGACGACAAGGCCTATCGCCTTGCTCCTGCCGTAGCGGAGCGCGCGCGCCGCCGCCGACGGGCGGTAGTCGAGCTTCTGGATTGCGCGTTTTATGCGCTCCCGCGTTTCGTCGGTCATACGCGCCTG
>JAJXPD010000263.1 GCA_021641325.1 Opitutales bacterium | reverse complement strand
CCTTTATGCCGTGGAGTCTGCCAAGTTCCGCCATCGAAATGATGTTGCTCAAAACGTTTTCGAGCTTGATTTTCCCGTTATTCTCGGCGACGTCGTTTGTGCCCGCCATAATCGCCACATATTTGGGTTTGAGGTTGATTACGTCGTTGCGGAAGCGCACGAGCATTTCGGACGAAGTCTGCCCGCTGATTCCGCGCACAGCGTAGTTGTTTTCGGCGAAAAATTCGGGGCGGAAAGAATACCAGTTGGCGGTAATCGAATCGCCCATGAAGACGGCAGCTGGCGCTTTTTTAATACGCGCGTTCGCGCTTTCGTAGCGGTCGAACTTAGCCCATTCGCGCTGTTTTTTGGCGGGCTTTTTCTTGGCGTCCTTAGACTGTTTCACGGTCTGGACTGCCTGTTTTGAATTGTCGGCGGTATTTGCGCCGAACGCGAGAGTCGCCGCAAAAAGCGACAACAACAACGATACTGCTATTTTTCTCATAATGTTTTGCGTTAAAATTCCGTTCTGCAATCGATTGATTGCGATAAAAAGAAAAGCATTTCGCGCCACGAAACACAAGCCAAAACGTCGGCGCAAAAACGCCTTATCTACCCCTCGGCAAATTTTCGCGCGGCAACGGCGAAATAAGTCCCCCGCGCCGTCGGTCGTCCCCCGCGTTAACCGACAAAAAAGCCCCCTTTCGGAGGCTTTAAAATTCGGCGGAAAAAAAGATTAGTCTGAAAGCGACTTCATCAGGAACGCGACGGTGCGCTTTACCTTTTCGTCCTGTTCGAGCAGGGTTTCGACCGTCCTCATTGCGTGGATTACCGTGCCGTGGTCGCGCCCGCCGAAGCGTTTGCCGATTTCCTGCAAAGTGTGCGTTGTGAGCTTTCTTGAAATGTACATCGCGGTTTGGCGGGCCATCGAAATCATCGACGTGCGGCGTTTGCCCACAATGTCGGAAACCTCCAAATGGTAGTGCTCTGCGACTTTCTTCTGGATAAGCTCCACGTCAACCGCCGCGCCCTCCTCCTGAACGAAGTCGTCGGCGAGAAGGTACGCCGCCTTTTCGAGGGAGACGGGTTCGTTCGAATTTATCAGCGACGAATAGCCTATCAGCTTGTTGAGCGCACCCTCCATGCGCCTTACGTTTTTTGTAAAGCGGCGGGCGATGAGGTCGAGAACGTCGTCGCCGATGTTCGCGGAGTCGCCAAGCGACGCCACTTTGCGGCGCAAAATCGCCAGACGCGTTTCGTAGTCGGGCATTTTGATGTCAACGCACATGCCCCACGCGAAGCGCGACACAAGGCGTTTTTCGATGTCCTCAACCTCGTTGAGCGGCTTGTCGCAAGAGAGCACAATCTGCTTGTTTGCGTTGAAAAGATCGTTGAAAGTGTGGAAAAATTCGTTCTGGCTGCTCTCCTTTTTGGCGAAGAACTGGATATCGTCGATGAGCAGGACGTCGGTGTTGCGGTAGCGTTTGCGGAACGACGCTATGTTGCCGTCGCCCAAGGCTTTAATATAGTCGTTCACAAACGCCTCAGACGAAATGTAGACGACCTTTGCCGACGGATTGTTCTTTATGATAAAGTGGGCGATTGCGTGCATGAGGTGCGTTTTGCCCAAGCCGGTGTCGCCGTAAAGGAACAGCGGGTTGAACGCCTTGCCGACGCTCTGGGCAACCGCAAGAGCCGCCGCGTGCGCAAGCTGGTTGCTTTCGCCGACGACAAAGCTTTCGAAAGTGTTGCGCGGGTTGATTGAAAGAAGCGTCTTGGGCTCTTCCGCAACGACCGCCCTCGCCATGCGGGGCGCGGGAGTTTCGGCCGCGGCGGGTTCGGGGGAGTTTACGACCGTGATTTCAACCGAAATGTTGTGCCCTGCCGCCATCGACAAATTTTGGGAGAGAATGTCGAGGTAGTTGTCGGT
>JAJXPD010000082.1:1433-9377 GCA_021641325.1 Opitutales bacterium | reverse complement strand
CACTCGCAGCTATAAAAATAAAGATTTGGAAGGGGTCGGCTTGTATTTTACCGACCTTGCTATCAATAATTCTAAATATCACTTTAGCGGATTCAATCTTAAAAATGCAAGTTTTTTAGGAGCAAGGCTGATTAATGTTGATTTCAACAATGCAGATTTGACGGGAGCCGACCTTTCAAGTGCAAAGCTCGGAGCGGATGCCAATTTCAATTCGTCTATTATAACCGGAGCTAAATTCAGTGATAGCGTGAATTCCGGACTCAAATATTCTATGATTGCAGCAACGCAGAACTATGAAAAAAAAGACTTATCCGGCATAGATTTTTCGAGAAACAAATTTTCATCTGCGTGGAATTTTTCCGGACTAAAACTTAACGGGACAAACTTCAGCGGTGCCGTTCTCTCGGCTTGCAGTTTTAGAGATGCCGACATAAGAAATGCAAATTTTGAAAAGAGCGACGTAAATTCAGTGCTAAGCGAAACTCGAAGCTACAAAGACAAAACTTTAACAGGTATAAATTTTAACCAAGTTGATCTTTCGAGTGTTTACTTAAAGGGAATGAATCTTACGTCCTCTACATTCACGCTTGCGACACTTCCACGCTTCTTGGAAGATGTAAATCTTACTTCGGCAGATTTCTCGAGTGCAACATTTACTGTAGGAGCAACTTTCAAGAACGCAAACCTTACGAAAGCAAAATTTACGAATGCAACTTTAAGGAATGCAACTTTTGATAATGCTGT
This sequence comes from Opitutales bacterium, assembly GCA_021641325.1. GTDB lineage: Bacteria > Verrucomicrobiota > Verrucomicrobiia > Opitutales > Intestinicryptomonadaceae > Merdousia. The sequence goes on along the minus strand of JAJXPD010000082.1, from coordinate 8,633 downwards.
TTTTTGTAAAACAGATTTTTCTCGGGCGGACTTGAGCGGTTGCAGTTTCAAAAACGCAAATTTACAACATTCGTATTTTAGCGCTGTAAAAGGAGCAGATTTCACAAATGCCGACTTGCGAGGGGGAAAAGATCCCTCTCTAGAAGGTAATACATTAAAAAACACAGTGCTTGCGGACGGTGTTATAAAGAATTTCAAAATGGACGGCTGGGGAAGCCTAACGATACGCAAGTATGAACCGCTTTCCGAAAATGGGGAAATGATTTCCGCGAAGATTTCAGATAATGACGCTACAATATCTGGGAAAGCCAAGTTGGAGCTTGAACAAGGCGCATTTTTTGAAGTTGCAAACGGGAAAACTTTGACGGTTGCTTCCGACGGCTTGATTCAAATTGATACCGATTTGAGAGGTTCTACGATTTTCAATGTAAACAGCAATTCGGGTCTTGTTTTTGAAGACGGCGCGGTACTTACCGTAAATATCATAGACGATATTATTACAAGCGATGCCTACACTTTTGCGGTAATTTCGTTCGAAGATGATTCCCGTATTGCGGGGTTAAACAATTTCGTTAAAGACGAAACTTTGTTCCTAACTGTAAATGGCAAAAAATTCAACGGCGCGTGGAATTATGCTGTTAAAGGAAACGATTTGTCCATTTCAATCAATGTTCCCGAACCCGCAACGTATGCGGCGATTTTCGGCGCGTTGGCGTTGGCTTTTGCTGCGTATCGCAGAAGAAAGTAAAAATTGTACAATTTTAAGCTTCGGGGTGAATATCCCCGAAGCTTTTTTATGCCTTTGAAAAATACGTTGCCGCAAGCCATTCCGCCACGATAGACGCTTGGGAACTTCATCAAAAAAACGGCGGCAAAGCGAAAAAACTTGGGGCGCGGCTCATTTTGGACTTGCAAAAAATCGGCATATGCAATTTATTTCGGGCTTGCAAGGGGAATTGATATTGCCGCCCTTGCGCTTCTACTTTATACAACATGACAACTATGAAAAACATAAAAAAATCAAAAGGTTTCACGCTCGTCGAGCTGCTCATCGTTATCGCCATTATCGGCGTTCTCGCCAGCTTGATTTATCCCGCCCTCTCTCAGGCCATGGGTGCGGGCAGCAAAGTTAAGTCGATGAACAGCGCAAGCAACATCGCCAAAACTTGGCTCTCCTATGTCAAAACGGGCACTAAAACCCGCATCGTAACGGGTCAGACCATCTACGACTGGGCCGCCGCCCTCGCCCGCGGCGTTGACGACTTCAACGACCCCAAGCTCTGGATTCTCGACTTCGACCTCCCCGTTATCGAAAAAATCTCGTCGGGCGCGGCAATGCCCAAGTTCGTTATCGACCGCAAAGGCTCGAACACGAGGCTTGACCCCGAATTCAAAAGCTTCCCCATCAGCTGGGCCGTCGCAAACCGCACAGACCCCAACGCGCCCTCGGGCACTCCCCTCGTCTGGACGCGCGGCTTGAAGCCCAACGGCGAGTGGGACGCCAACGAAGGCGTGTTCAAGCGCGAGGGCGGCCACATTGCCTACACCGACGCGCACGTCGAATGGTACACTTCCCTCCGCGACGAAAACACGGGCCAGGGGCTCTTGACGGTCTACGGCGAAACGTCGAGAACGTTCAACATTGCGCAGGCAATCCGCGGCGGATCGGGCAACATTCTCAAAAGCTCGGTAGGTTTCGAAGAATAGCCTCGGGCAGATTATAATCATTTTTTTATCTCCTTGCGCGGACGCGTCCATTCGGGCGCGTCCGTTTCTTTTGCAAGAAAGCGCGGGTAGCAGACGAGCAACTTGCCTTTGGCAAGCAGAAATTGCGAACTGAGTTGGAACGAAGTCGCAAATTCAATAAATCTTGGGCAAATAATAATTTCCCAAAATATTCTTGCAAATTCGGGGCGGAGTGCTTTTACTATATTATAACAAAAGCCTGTTTGGGCATATTTAATTTCAAACCCAAAAATTATCTACTAAACAGCAATGAAGAAAACAGCTACAATCCTACTCGGTTCGCTCTGCGCCCTCTGCGCGCAAGCTGCGGACAACATCTACGGCGGTGCCGATTACGAAAAACGCACGACAATTAAGGGTGAAGACGTAGTCCTCAACCCGAATCAAGCATCTCCGACCGCAGAAGCGTTCTTCGGGAACAAAGACCAAGACAACACAATCAGGTCTCTCACGACAAATGGTTCGCCAAGCAAGTGGAACTGCGCGTTCGGGCTTATTATCGACATCAAATCGACTGCCGACACTTTCGATGCCTTCTACAACAACGGCACAATGTCGTGGAATGGCGCATACACCAAAAGCCTTGTATTCCAAAACTCAGCAGGCAACAGCACATACGCCAACATCGATTTGGGTACGTTCTCAATGCAGACCAACATCCTTAGTGAAACTGGCAGATTGAAAATTCTCACAAACGCAAACGTTACGGGCACGTCGTTCACGGCAACCAACAATGTACAGTTGATTATTGACAACAACTCGACTGTCACCTACCAGATGAGCGGAGCGACGACGTTCAACAATACTTCGCTCCTCCAAATCGGAAGCGGCTCGACGTTAAACGCCACAAATTCGACGTTTTCGTTCAATGGCGCTAATACCAAGGCTATAATCAACGGCGTCTTCAACTACGTTGCCACAAACGGAATCAACCTGAAGCTTAGAAACGCCACAATTTCGGGCGCGGGCGCAAAAGTTATTGCAACCGAAGTCAAGAGCGGCACGGCAAACGCGAACTCGCAAATCTACTTTGACGGCGAAAACATCGTTTCGGACGGTGCAAGCATTGAAGCGACAGGCGCACTCAGGCTCAATGGTGGCAGCAGGCTGGTAATTGACGACACCGCCGGCGAAATCAAGCTTACGAAGACGCTTGCAAGCGGCATATTATACTGGGGCAGAGTTCTCTTTGCTGGCAACGGCGAACTTATTGTCAACAAGAAAAACGCGTTCACCACAGACAACACAAAGGGTTTTGCACAGCTGACGAACGTCGGCGGTCTAAGCAGCCCCAACAAGCTCACTGTTGCCGCCGACAACAACTTTGAAGGCGTATACTTCCAAGACTCATCGAGAATGGAAATCACGGTAATCGACGGAGTGAAAGCAAACTTCAATACCGTCGGCAGAAACGCAAGCAAAGACACAACCTCATCGCCTGTTCTCGCAGAACTCCACTTCGCCGATTTTGTTGAAGGCACAATCTTCTTCGACGAAAACGCTTGGTGGAATGACGAAAAGCTCACGGTGACCGCAAACGACGGCTCGAACAGCTACACAAAAGACCAGCTCGCGCTCGTGGAAGTCAATTCCGAATACGGCAAATACGCGCTCCGCTTCCAAATCCCCGAACCCTCGACGTACGCGGCGATTTTCGGCGCAATCGCGCTGGGCTTGGCGGCATACCGCAGACGCAAATAAGCGCAAAATTTCAAAACAAAACCGCTCCTAATTGGGGCGGTTTTTTTGTGCCCAAATAAAATTGGCGACAAGAGCGCGGGCGCATTTCACCCCAATAAAAAAGAGGCGAAACAGCAATACCCCGCGCTCGCGTTGGACAAAAGCGCGGGCATGGGCGGAAACTCGGGCGGTTCGCCAAGTCGCACGCGAGAAACCTACTCCGTGCAATGCGGCGGCAGAAAAGCGCGCGTCCGCCGCGCCTTACTTCGGCTGAATGGTTGGAGCCCCTCCCGACACGCGCAAAAAAACAGCCCGCGCGGATATTCGCGCGGGCTTTTTGTTCGGCTTGTAACGACCGCAATTTTAGAGGAAGCGTTCCTTGAATTTGCCGAGCGCGTCAGCCCAAAGTTGGGCATCGACTTTCGACGGCTCGAAAATCTTGGGTTCGCAGCTTGCCGAAATCACGGCGCGAGCCTGCGCCAGATTCGAAACTACGCCGTCTGCTTTCATCTGCATAGCGACATTGCCGAGCGCGGTAGATTCGGTCGGGCCGGCGAGAATCGTGCGGCCCGTGGCGTTTGCGGTAAAGGCGTTCAGCACGGCGTCTTTCGAGCCGCCGCCCATGACGTTGATTTCCGAGACTTTCACGCCCGCAAGCTTTTCGATGGTCTCGAAAACGCACGCGTATTTGAGCGCGATGCTCTCCTGAATGGCGCGGAAAATGCGTCCGTGGGTGTCGGGCACGGGCTGCGACGTTTTGCGGGCGAATTCGGCGATTGCCGCAGGCATGTCGTCGGGCATGACGAAATCGGACGCGTCGGGGTTGAGCAGCGTGCGCATGGGCCGGCTTTCCGAAGCCTCCTTTTCAAGCTCGGAGTACGGTTTGTCGCAGCCGCGGGCTTTCCAGACTTCCTTCGATTTCTGAACAAGCCACATGCCCGTTACGTTTTTGAGGAAGCGGATTGTGTTTTCCGCGCCGACTTCGTTTGTGAAATTTTCGGCAAATGACGCGTCGGTCGCAATCGGCGAGGAAATCTCGACTCCGGGGAGCGACCACGTTCCGCTGTTAATGTAGGCTGGAAGCGCGGTGCGCGCGGGCGTTGCGGCGACGGCGGAGGCGGTGTCGTGGCTTGCCACCGCCACTACCTTCAAGTCGCCGAGTTCGCCGCGCAGATTTTGGCGCAAAGCGCCGATTGTGTCGCCGCATTCGGCGAATCCGTTTTTGAAAATCCCCGCGGGCGCGCCGATTTTCCCGAGAATCTCCGCCGACCAGCCGCGCTTGAACGGGTTGTACATCTGTGTGGTGGAGGCGTTCGTGCGCTCGTTTACCTTCACGCCCGTGAGCATGAACGCAAGGAGGTCTGGCATCATAAGAAATGTTTTTGCCCTGCCGATGTTGCCGCCCTTTTCAAGTTCCGCCGCAATTTGGAAGACGGTGTTGAAGAACATGAACTGAATGCCCGTCTGCGAGTAGATTTCCTTTTTGGAGATTTTCGCGAACACAGAATCCATCATGCCGTCGGTGCGCGAATCGCGGTAGATGTAGGGCATGTTGAGGAGCTTGTCGGATTCGTCGAGCAGCCCGTAGTCAACCCCCCAAGTGTCGATGCCGAGCGATACGATTGCGTCGCCGTAAAGCGAGCGCGCCTTTTTGACTGCGGAGACTATTTCGCCGAAAATCGCCTCGACGTCCCAGTGGAACGAGTTTCCGATTTTCACGGGCGCGCTCGCCCAGCGCGAAACCTCTTCGAGCTTGATTGTCTTGGAGTCGAAACGCCCCGCCATCAGCCTGCCGCTGCCCGCGCCCAAATCGACCGCCAAATATACTTTGTCCGCCATATTATTTCCTGTCTGTTTTTGTTAAAATTTGATTCCGCGCCGCCGCTATTCGAAGAGTTCGAAAACGGCGGTGTCGGGGGTGGCAAAATCGTATTCGAATTTGTCGGCGTTGACCGCCGCGACTTTCCCGCTGTAAATTTCCACGACTTTCGAGTATTTTTTCGGAAGCGTTATCGCGCGTCTGCCGCCTTTCGCCGTGTGGATTGCCACAAGCCTTTCGCTCGCGAACACGGGCGTTTCGAAGTCGGTATACAGCGTTGCGCCCGCCTTTGCGGCAAGGTCGCGCATGACGGCGGGAGTGAGCTTTTCGTAGTCGTAGACGTACGCGCGGGTGTGGTCGGAGTATTTGCGCGCGTTCACGCCGTCCGTTTTATACGGGAAGCCCGTGAGCTTTTCCACGCGCGAGACGTCGAGCGTCTTGCCGTCGGAAATGCCCGCGGCATCGAGGAACACCGCCGTTTTCCCCTGCGTGAAGACGTGCTTTTCGAGAATTTCCCGACGTTCGGGCGTGAGGTGGAACATCGCGGGGAACACGAACATTTTTATGCGCGACATGTCCGCCTTGCCGATGTCGTTGAACGAGTATACTTCGAACGGCGCACCGAGCCGGTTGAGCTTTGTGCGCATGTCGACGAAAATCTTTTTGCATTTTTTGTTCGTCTCGTTGACGTACACCGCGCTCTGCGGGTCTACGATGAGCGCGACTTCCGCCATGCTGCGCTCGTTCTTCGCGGCGTATTTGTCCCACAGTTTTTTGCTTTGGGCGATGAGCTTCATCGTTTCGGGGGCGTCGTAGAAGCCGCCCCACATGTCGAAGCACCAGAGCGATGCGCCGTTGACCATCGTCAGCGCGAACTCGCGCTTCATGCCCGCGTCAACCTCCGCCTGATTCTTCCATTCGGAGTCGAAGCCCGCGACGTTCAGGCGCGGAACTTTTGTAGTGGGCGTGCGGTGGTCGATTTCGTGCAGCCAGCCCTTGCCGCTGCGCAGGCGCGAGCCGTTGGGACACATGAAGCCGCTGCCCTGCCCCATTTTTCTGTCGTAGTACGTTCCGGGGGAGACGAAAAAGTCGATGTTCGGCGACGAGAAAATGCGCTCGTAGCTGAGGTGTCCGCAAGAGACCATTCTCCCCTGAGCAAGCTGGACAATGTAGCCGAAGAACATGCCTATCTGCTTGTCGGGCGAAACCATTTTGCGGGTAATGCCCGAAAATTCGTTGATTGTATCTACGATGATATCGCTCGAAAATTCGCAATAGTCGATTATGTCGCCCTCGGTTTGCGGGTCGCGGATAAAGTCTTCGAAAGTCGCGTGGTCGATGCGGTCGAATGTCGGCACCTGCACGATTTTCTTGCCGCGCTCGGCGAGCCACTTTTTCCACGCCTTCGTTTTGTTTCTGCCCGCGGCGAAGCGGCTGTAATCCATCCATTCGTCGGTCTGCCCGCAGGCGAGCAGATACGCCTTTATTTTGTCGCCGTACTTCTTTTCGGTGTGTTTTAGAAATTCTTTCAGGTACTTTGCGGTTTCTCTGCGCCAGCGCGGGTTCGAAACCGCGTTCGAAAGCTGGGTGAAGCTGTCGCATTCCATCGAATTCCACGCCTCCTGACGCGTAAACCAGTGGGGCGAGTTGAGGTCTACAATGCAGACGAATTTTGCGTTGGGGTTGACCGCAAGAATGTCGTCGAACTGTTTGTCGAGAACTTCGAAATGGTATTCGTCGAACCAAGTCCAGATGTTGGGGTACTGGCTGTATCTGTCGCCGAGCGAGTTTGTCGTGTTGGCGGGCAGAAACGCGACGGTGTCTACCCCCGCGTCGGCAAAGCGTTTCATTGCCGCAAATTCGGGCATGAACGAACGGTACGAAAATATCTTCTCCCCGCCGAACGAAGCCGACGCCGCGACCGCCGCAAGAGCCGCGGTCAAAAATGTTTTTAC
>JAJXPD010000082.1:0-1423 GCA_021641325.1 Opitutales bacterium | reverse complement strand
ATTTCCCATGTTTTGCTTTCTGTTTGTCGAAAAAAATATTGGCAAAAAAAACAAACAAATGCAAAGAAAAAAGCTCACGACCCTGCAAAAACAGCCGCAGTCCGCGCCGATTGCGCAAAGCTGCGCGGCGGCAAAAATTGCGGCGGGCGAAACGCGGAGAAGCCCGCGGATTTTCCACAGGCAGAGGAAACGCAATCAGCGGGCGCGGGAACGGAGTATTTGCGGCGGACGGAAGACCGAAAGCGCGGGCTAAATGCCGTCGCCCACGGTGTAGTAGGGAACGCCGAGCTTTTCGCACGCCGATTTCAGGTCGCTCTCGCGGTCGCTTATGACGTAGAGCTTGTCGCCGTCGAAAAGGGTCGTCGTGCCGTCGGGAATGAAATAGCGTCCGCCGCGCTTTACCATGATTACAAGCGTGTTCCGCGGAAGCCCCAGCTTCATCAGGGTGTTCCCCTTTTCGAGAAGCGTTTGGCTTACGTCGATTTCGGAAAGGACGGATTTCATTTCGTCGGGCAGCTCGAAATCCAAGTCGGATTTTTTTGCGTTGGACTTGTCGCAAACGCCCAGCCACGACGCCATTTTCACAACGGTCATGCCCTGCACCATAAGCGACAGAATCGTGATGAAAAACACCACGTTGAAAATCAGCCGCGCGTTCGGCACGTCGGCGACGAGCGGGTATGTCGCAAAGATAATCGGGACAGCTCCGCGCAGACCGACCCACGAAATGTACATTCTGCCGCGCTTCGAATAGCGTCTGAACGGAAGCAGGCTCAGCCACACGCTTAGCGGACGCCCCACGACTATCAAAAACGCGCCGATTAAAATCGCGAACGCGGCCACCGGCACAAGCTCGCGCGGGTTCACGAGAAGTCCGAGGGTAAGGAAGATTATTATCTGCCAAAGCCACGCGAAAACCGCAAAAAATTTCTTCGTGCTCTTCAAGTGGACGACGGTCGAGTTGCCGAAAATAAGCCCCGCGATGTAGACCGCCAAGTAGCCGTTGCCGCCGACGGCGTCCACCACCGCGAACACCGAAAACCCGCACGCGACAAGCAGCACCGAGTACAGCGCGACGTTGTCGAGCGACGCCCTGTTGACGAGCCAGACTATCCCGTACCCGAGCGCGACGCCCAACGCCGCGCCCAGAATAATCTGCAAGAAAAACGAGTACACCGCCGAGTGGAATTCAAGCCCGCCCTGAATGTATTGAATGAGGACAATGGTGAGAATGTACGCCATGGGGTCGTTGCTGCCGCTTTCGAGTTCGAGGGTTTCGCGCAGGTTTTCCCTGAGTTTAAGCCCGCGAGCGCGCAACAGAGCGAAAACCGAGGCGGAGTCCGTGGACGACATCACCGACGCCAACAGCATCGACTCCGCCAAGCCCAGCTTGAAGCCGAAAAGCCCGCAAATGCCCCAGATG
>JAJXPD010000081.1 GCA_021641325.1 Opitutales bacterium | reverse complement strand
CCCCCAAACAGACAAGCGGCTTCACACTCCGCTACGTAAAACTCGGCGTTGAAGCGGACGTCGGCGGCGGTTGGAGCGCGACGGTCGTTACGGACTTCGGTTCGGAAGGCTCGTCCCGCAACTACCTCGACAAGGTCGTAGCCTCCAAGAAGGTTGATCTCGACTACCTCAACGGCACGCTCCAGCTCGGTCTCCGCAAGGCGAACATGGGCTACGAACAGAATATGTGCGACTTCGGACAGCTCGCAATCGAACGCTCCGTCGCCACAAACTTCTTCACCCGCGGCTCGTACGGCGACTATTCCAAGAACTTCGGCGGCAGAACGGTCGGCGTATTCTGGGACGGCAACATCACGCAGATCGAAGGCCTCTATTACAGCCTCGCTGTAACTTCGGGTCTGACGGAATCGACCGACGGCTTCCTTTCGAGCGCGCAAAACAGCAGCGCATTGAGCTTCTACGCTTCGATGGGCTACAAGAACATCGCCGAAATCAAGGGCGAATCGCTCGCGTACGACTTCGGCATGAACTTCGGCTACGCTCCGCAGGGCATGCGCAACAACGTCGTAAACGAATCCAGAGGCAGCGTTTGGGGCATCAACCCCTATGCGACGGCTAGCTGGAAGGGTCTGACGGCAATCGCGGAATTCTTCCTCCAACAGTATGAAGACTACACTCCGCTCGGCAGCGGCAGCGGCATCTGCAAGACCCCGCTCGGCGCGAACCTCACGGTTGCGTACAAGATGGATATGGGCGACTGGGGCGCAATCGAACCCGTTGCGCGTTGGTCCTACGTCTACGCGAACGGCGGCCCGATTGTCTCGGAATTCTCCGACGACCTCGCCTACAACCAGGCTATGACGGGCTACCTCGGCTTGAACTGGTACGCTACGGCGTCGGTCAAGACATCGCTGGGCTACGAATTCGGCTACTTCGATCAGGACGTAGACGGCGGCGCGGCTCGCACATACAGCAACAGCGTACGCGCGCAGGTTCAGGTTCTCTTCTAATCGGGAACACCCGAATTATAAAAATACCGCACGGATTCCTCCGCGCGGTATTTTTTTGCGCCACACACGGCGGATAGCCGCACGGCAAAGCAACAGCGGCGCGGGCAAAGCCCCGCATTATTGCCGACACCAACCTACCCCAAGCGCGCCACCCACCAATCGACAGCACCCTGCCCCGCAAATAAAAAAATCGGGTAAAAAACTTGCCCGAATTTTTTTGCGCCGTAGTATGGAAAACGTGATTGAAAGATGTTTTATAAAGCCCGTCGAATCGCTGCCGAAGGCGTGCGCGAAATGGTTTGTCGAAAAATTCGCCGACAGACTCGAACGCCGCCCCGCAAGCTTCGAGAAAATACTCGTGCTAACCCCCACGCGAAACGCGGCAAAAAACTTCAAAATCGCGGTTTTCGCCGAATGCCTGCAACGCGGAATTGAGGCAATATCGCAGTTGCACGTCGGCACGCTCGAAGACGAACTTGCGCGGAACGGAATCGACCGCGACGAGCCGCAATCGACGCTCGCAAGGGCAATCTGGACAGACATTCTGGACTCGCGCGACCTCTCGGAATTCGCGTCGCTCTTCCCCGCCGAAACGCCGAAGCGCGAGGATTTCGCAAGCGTCTGCCGCCAGTTTATGTTTTTGCAGGACGCCCTCGCGGAAAACCTGCTGACAATTTCGGACGCCGCAAAAAAACTAGCGGACACCCCCGACGCCGCGCGGTGGAACGAGCTCGCCGCGCTCGAAAAAATCTTCTCCGAGCGCGTGGCGAAAAGGGGCAAAACCCCGCACGCAAAATCGCTGAAAAACGCGGTTGAACGCACGGCAAACGCGGGCTGGGAAACAATAGTCGTGGCGGGCAACCCCGACGTTTCGCCCACGCTCAAATCGCTGCTCGACACATTCGCGGGACGCTCGCTAATCGCCGTGGTCGGCGAAAACGAAAACCTTTTCGACCCCTACGGCGCGCCGAAAACGCCCGAATACCGCGACAAAAACCTCGCGCTCGAAGACGGCGCAATCCGCGTCTACCAGAGCGTCGCGGAGGAGGCGCGGGCGGTCGCGGAACTCGCAGGCAAGTACGGGGACAAAGTCTACGAAACGCTCGCAATCGCCTGCGAACAAAACGACTCTGCCGACACGTTCAAAACCGCGCTCGCGGAGGCGGGAATCAACGCCGTGAAGCTCGACGCCGGGAACATGGCGGCAACCGCCGTCGGCGACCTGCTCGACTGCATCGCCGCATTCTCAGCCGACGCAAGCTACGCAAACTTCCTCAACCTGCTCCGCAACCCGTTCGCCCTCCAAACGCTCGCAAAGAGGGCGGAAAAGACGCCCGAAGAAACCCTCTCCGCCGCCGACACGCTGAAAACCGAATCAGCCTGCGCCGACATCGAACAGGCGCGGAGCGCTCTGCTCGCCCGCCTGTACGCAAATTCGCCCGACCGCGACACCGCAAAATTCGCAAAAATAAAATTCCTGCGCGGGGTCTTCGACTTCGTTTCCGAAACGCTCGAAATCGGCGGCGGCAAAGCCGCGGAGAAAATCGGGAACGCCGTCGCCGCGCTCGTCGGGGACGCCGAAACGGACGAACGCAACGCCCGCGCATTGGAAGTCTTGGGCGAAACGCTCGCGGAAATTTCGGACGCGGAAATTTCGGAGAACATGGAATTTTCGCCAGAAGAAATTTTCGGAATCGCCTCCGAACACCTCGCCGCCGCGACCGACACCGAAAGGCTCGACGACGAACGCCTGCCCCTGCAAGACTGGATGGAGATTTTCTGGTCGCCCGCAAAACACCTCGCGCTGTGCGACATGAACGACGGCATTGTGCCGCTTGCAAGCTCCGACGGAATTTTTCTAAACGACGCCGTCCGAATAAAGCTCGGCATGCGCAACCGCCAACTGCGCCGCGCGCGCGACGCCTACATGCTCGACGCCCTCGTACAAAGCCGCGCGGCGTCGGGCGGGGCGGTCTCCGTCTGCGTGCCGCAAACCGACGGCAGGGGCGAGCCGCTCGCGCCGTCGAGAATCCTCTTCCAGACGCCGCAACTTCCCGCGCGGGTGAAAATGCTCTTCGCCGCCGTGAAGCAGTCGGACAAGCCGTCGAAACCCGCGCCCGAATGGAAACTGCGCGTCCCGAACAAACGCTTCGAGGGCGGATACTCGCACACAAAATTCGCGGCGTACATGAAATCGCCCTGGGAGTTCTACCTGAGCTACGTCCTCAAAATGGAGAAAGTGGACGCGCAAAAGTCGGAGCTTGACGCCGCGCAATTCGGAACTCTCTTCCACAAGGCGTTTTTCAAATTCGCGAAGTCCGCCGCCGCCGACTCCGCAAACGCCGACGAAATCCGCCGCACCCTCCTCGACGCTTTCGACGAAACCGCAATCGACGCATTCGGACGCCGACCCCGCGCCCAAGTGCGCATACAGCTTGAAAACCTGCGCAACCGCCTTTCCGCGTGCGCCGAAATTCAGGCGCGCCACCGCGCGGCGGGCTGGCGCATAACCGCCGCCGAAAAGCCGTTCGCGACCGAAATTTTCGGCGAAAAATTTTCGGGCACATTCGACAGAATAGACGAAAACGAAAGCGACGGCTCGCTGCTTGTGCTCGACTATAAAACGTTCGACAAATGCCGCCGCGGCGTCGCGCGCGACAGCCACCTGAAAATGAAAACCGACGGCGCAATCGAGTGGGAATCGCTCCAACTGCCGCTCTACGCCCGCGCCCTGCGCGAAGAACGCCCCGACGCGAAAATCTCCGCCGCGTTCTTCGTCGCGCCCAAAGACACCGCCTCTACGCAAGTCGACTTTTGGGACGATGTCGCCGACTTCGAAACGCCCGCGCTCGAAAAGGCGGCGGAAATAATCGCCGCAATCCGCGCCGGAAACTTCGCCCCCGGCAAGCCGCCGAAATACCCCGCATTCGACGACGTCTTCAACGCCGACGCCGAAACGCTCAAAAACATGCTCGAATTCGAACGATGAAAGAACGACCCGAAATTTTCAAAAACGAACGCGTCTCCGCCTCGGCGGGTTCGGGAAAAACCTACGCGCTCACAAACAGGTTCATAGCCCTTGCCGCCAACGCGAAAGACCCCGAAACGGGGCTTCCCGACCCGTCGCGAATCACGGCGCTTACGTTCACGCGCAAGTCGGCGGGCGAGTTTCTCGGAAAAATCCTCACGCGCCTTGCGGAAGCCGCGGAGGACGACAAGGCGGCGGACGCGCTGTCCGACGAAGTGGAAAAACTCACGCGCGGCACGAAGTCGGGCGGCGGCTTCCTCACGCGGCAAGACGCGCTCGCGCTGCTCCGCCAGTGCCTGACAAACCTCGACAAGCTCAGGCTCTCGACGATAGACTCTTTTTTCTCGTCGATTCTGAAATGCTTTTCAAACGAGCTTTCGATTTTCTCGGAAATCAAAATAGACGACGAAATTTCGCACAAAAGCGCGGCCGAAAAAATCGTCGGCGAAATCCTGCGCGAAAAATCGTCCGACAGAAAAACCTTCGCCGAATTTTCCGAAATCGTCAAACGCGCATCGTTCGGCGTGGAGGAGAAATCCATGCGCGAAATACTCCTCGAAAAGGTGTTCGCCGCCCACGGCAAAATTCTCGAAACGCCCGACCTCTCGCTTTGGGGAAACGCCCGCGAAATACTCGGACACGAGCCGCAAAAGTGGGACGCCGCCGCATACGATAGCGACCGCGCCGCCCTGCACTCCGCCCTCGCCGGCGCAAAGCTCGACGACAAATTCGCGGGAGTCGAAAAATTCTTCGCCGACTCGAACAACAATATCTTAGCCGACGCAAAAACGCTCGAACAGCGGCTCGCCGAAATGTACGCGACTGGCGGGCTGAACGCGGCGTTTACGGTAAAAATCGGCAGGGGCGAAACGGAAGTTCCCGCCGCAGTCGCCGCCCCGCTCAAACGCCTTTTTACGCGCCTGCTCGACGCCCACGTTTTGCGCTCGTGCGACGCCGCAAAGGCGGTCGGAACAATCGCAAAAATGTACGAGGAACGCTACGACGCGACAATGCGCAGGCGCGGCAGACTCGCGTTCGACGACATTCCCCTGCTGCTCGAATCGGGTTCGGACATCGTCGGAACGCTCGCCGAATACAGGCTCGACGCAAAGTTCGACCACTGGCTTTTCGACGAATTTCAGGACACCTCCGAAACGCAGTGGAACTTTTTCAAAAACATAATCGACAACGTGGTCTACGAGTCCGACGGGCAAAAAACATTCTACTATGTGGGCGACGTCAAGCAGTCGCTCTACTCGTTCCGCGGCGGAAACAGAAAGCTCTTCGACGCAGTGAAGCGGCGGTACAACGCCGACGCCGAACGCGTCTTCGACGGCGAGCCGCTCGCGACTTCGTGGAGGTCGGGCGCGAACGTAATCCGGGCGGTCAATTCGTTTTTCGCCGACCCGTCGGAACTCGCGCAGTGCTTTTCGCCAGCCGCCGCTGCGGAATTTTCTTCAATCTACATTCCGCATGTTTCGGCGGAAAGCACGGGCGGCAAAAAGCCGAAGCCGTCGCTTGCGAAGCTGGCGCTCACCGAATATTTCGGCAAAGACAGCGCCGCCGACTTCGACGCGCGATGCGAAGCCGTATTCGAAATCGTCAAAAACGCGAACCCCGCAAAGACGGGCAAAACGTGCGCAATCCTCGTCCGCAAAAACGACACGGTAGACGCGTTCGTCAAGGCGCTGCGCGGGAAAATCTCCGACGCGGGGCTTGACATCGAAGTCTCGTGCGAGTTCGAACAAACCGTCGCCCGCAACAACGCCGTAGTGCCCGCGTTCCTGCAAACGCTGAAACTCGCCGCCCACCCGTCCGACACCGCCGCCGCCGAATACCTGAAAATGACGCCCTTTGCCGACGCCGTGAACGCGCCCGACTTCCGCAAAAACGCGCTCGAAAAAATCGCCGCCGAACGCTTCGCCGACTTCGCCGAACAATACGCCGAAGCCGTCGCCGAAAAAGTCGGCGCAGGCCGCGACGCCCGCGAAAACCTCGCGCGGCTCGTGGACGCCTGCCGCGAGTTCGACGCCTCCGAATCGCGCGGAATAGACAACTGCATACTTTTCCTTTCGGGCAAAACGTTCAGGCTTTCGTCCGCCGAAACGGCAGTGCAGGTGATGACAATCCACAAATCGAAGGGGCTGGGCTTCGGCTCGGTGATTCTGCCCGACCTCCACACGGCAAAAAAACGCCCCCCAAGCGGGCTGAAATACATCGCGCGGCGGTCGGGCGAAAACACCGAACAATTCACGATAAGCTACCTGCCGCAGAAAATCGTCTGCTCGCTCTGCCCGTCGCTTTCCGAGAGCCTGAAAATAGACTCCGAAAACGACGACTTCGACGCAATCTGCAACCTCTACGTCGCGCTCACCCGCGCCGAAGACGCGCTGTACGTCGTCATGTCGAAGCCCAAAGACGCAAAGTCAAAGGATTTCGGAATAAAAAACCTCGTTCTGAACTCGTTTATCCCCGCCCTGCGCGACCCTGCGGCGTCGGACGAGGAAAAAGCCGCCGCGTACGAGAGAGCCGCCGCCGCGGGCGGAGTGTCAATCGGCGACGACCGCTGGTTCGAACACGTCCAAACGCCCGAGCCCGCAAGCCCAGTAAAGCCGATTGACGCCGTGCAGCCCGCCGACGCCGCAAACACATTCCCCAAACTCACGCCCTCCTCCGAAAGGGGCGCAAGCCGCGCGATGTCCGCCGACGCAATAAGGCACGGCAAGGCGGTGCACGCCACGTTCGAAAAAATAAAAACGCTCGACGGCGGAATCCCCGCAGCCGTCCGACGCGCGGCGGAGCTCGCGGGAACAGCCTCAGACCTCCGCGCGGCGGCGGAAGTGGAACGCGCTCTCGCAAACCCGCAAATAGCGGAGCTTTTCGCCGAATCGGAACGCAGGAAAATCTACAACGAATTTCCGTTCGACGCGCTTTTGGGCGGGAAACTCGCAAGCGGAGTGATAGACAAGCTGATTGTGGAAACCGACGCCGACGGCAATCCCGTTTCGGCGATTGTCGCCGACTTCAAGGCGGGCGCGTTCTGCGGAGACTCGCGCAAACGTCAGCTTGAAATCTACCGCGCCGCCGTCGCAAAACTCTTCGGCTTGGACGAAAGCGCGATAGAAACGAAAATCGTATCCTACGCAAGCGCGGCTATAATAGACGTAAAATAACCGCCAACTGCCGCCGCCCCCCCGCAAAGGCAAAACCCGCGCAACACTGCGCGAGCATACCCCGCGCGCGCAAAAAAACGCCCCGTTTTTGCGCGGGACGTTCCGAACGCACGCAAAATGCGTTTAATTTTGCGGCGCGGAGCTTTGCGCGGCGTCGGATTTCGGAGCGGGAGCGGAAGCCGATTCGCCCGCCGCGGGCTTTGCCGCTTCGGAATCCACCGCCTCTTTTTCGGTGTTGTCGGAGTTCGCGGTGTCCGCCTTTTTCCCGGCGTCGGCGTAGGCTTTCAGCTTGTCGGGGTGGTCGACAAGGTCAATCCAGTCGCCCATGATGCGCAGGGCTTCGTGGAGCTGCACGTCGAAATCGGGCGCGTCCTCGTCGTCCTCCGACGCTTCAAGTGCGTCGTTTTTGGATTTGCGCTTTTTCTTGTCGGCGGAAACTTTTTTGTCGCCGCCGTTTTCCTTTGCGGAGTCGAGCAGAACCTCGGTCTTGGGGTAGTCGGCTTCTGTGAATTTGCGCTGGCGTTTTTTGAGGGATTCGTTGAAGTCCTCGTCGGCTTTAAGCTCTTTCTCGCGCACGGCGTAGTTCAAGCTCCAATCCTTTTTCTTCTGGCGTTCCTTGACCCAGTTTATGCGCTCGTTCCAGATTTTGAATTCGTCGAGGCTGTTGCGCCGCGCAAGCGACTGCTCCGTAAGCTTCGCCATGAGCGCGTCGGCGAGCGGCTCCTTGAAGCCGTAGCCCCAGACTTCCTCGATTGAGTCTGGCGTGATGGCGTCCCACTTCATGGCGTAGTCTTTGTACTCCTCGCCGATTTCCATGTAGTCGTAGACCGACGGAAGCACGATGTCGGAGTGCACGCCCTTGATTTGTATTGAATCTCCGTTGGGCGCGTACCATTTCTGCACCGTGATTTTAGCCGCGCTTTTCTGCTGGGGATCGAAATTTTCGAGATGGTAGACCGCCTGAACGGTTCCCTTGCCGTGCGTTGATTTGTCGCCGACGACAATCGCGCGCTTGTGGTTTTGGAGCGCGCCCGCGACGATTTCGGTTGCCGACGCCGAAAGGCGGCTCACCATGATGACAAGCGGGCCGTCCCAAACAAGCTTCGGGTTTTCGTCGCGCAGGCGGTTTGTTCTGCCCGCGGCGTCGCGAACCTGAACGACGGGCCCGGTCTTGATGAAAAGCCCCGCCAAGTCGACAGCCTCGTTGAGGAAGCCGCCGCCGTTTCTGCGGAGGTCGAGCACGACGCCCTTGACGCCCATTTTTTTGAGTTTTACGAGCAGCTCCTCGACGTCTTTCGAGGTGCTGAAACCCTTTGAGCCGTCCGTGCCGCCGCTTTCGCCGTAGAATGCGGGCAGGTCTATCACGCCCACGGGCACGGTTTTGTCGCCTACGGGAATTGTGTAGACGGCCGCCTTTGCGAGCTTTGTAGTGAGCTTGATTTCCCTGCGGACAAGTGTTACCACCTTCCGCGCCGACGGATTCGAAGCAGGCTCTATAAGCAGGCGCACTTTCGTATTCTCCTTGCCCCTGATGAGCCGCACGGTCTTGCGGAGCTTCATGCCGATGACGTCAACAATCTCGCCGGCCTCCTGTCCAACGCCCAAAATTTTGTCGCCCGTGTGGAGCTGCTTGCACTCTTCGGCCGGACCGCCGGGCATGAGTTCGGCGAGCGTGCAGTAGCCGTCCTTGTCTTGGAGCATTGCGCCTATCCCGACGAGCGAGTTGCGCACGGAGATGTCGAATTCTTCCAGATAGTATTCGGAAAGGAAAGCCGTGTGGGGATCGTAAAGCCGCGCGAGAGTGTTCAGATATATTTCCTGAATTTCCATGGCGTCCGCCTTGGCGTAGTTTTCCACAAGACGCTCGTAGCGTTTGAGAACCTCCTCCTTTGCCTTGGCGAGCTTTTCCTCGAAAGTCTTGGGCGCGGACTGCTTTTCGGCGTCAAGCTCGGCGACTTCCGCCTGCGGAGTCTCCGCCGCTTTCTCCGCGCCCGCGCTTTCGGAAGACGTTTCCGACGCCGCTTTCTCCGCGCCGCCCGACTTTTCGGCGGGCTCGGAAGTTTCGCCCTTTTTCGAATCGGACGCCTCCTCCGACTCCCCGTCAAGCTCGTCGGAATAGCCAAGCATTTGGTTTACGATGTCGTAGACGAGGCGTTTTTCCCAAAGAGCGTCGGCCGCCTTCATGTCGGACGGCCAGTCCTCCTT
>JAJXPD010000080.1 GCA_021641325.1 Opitutales bacterium | reverse complement strand
ATGGTAGACAGGCTCGCCGACAGAATCGGCGTGGCGCACCTGCGCAGCACGCAGGTCAACCCCGACGGCTCGTTCTTCGAGGCGGGACACTTGGAGGGCAGAGTGCCCATGGCGGAAGTAGTAGAAAAGCTCCTGAAAATTCAGGACAAGCGGCTCGCAACCGGCGGCGAAAGATTAATCTTCCGCCCCGACCACGGCCGCGACATGGCCGACGACCTCCTCAAACCGCCGCCCGACAACCCGGGGTATTCGTTCATCGGCAGAATGAAAGGCCTTTGCGAAATCCGCGGAGTGCAAACCGCTCTCTGCGCGGCGCAAAAATAGGGCAAAAAAAACGCAAACGCAAGCTTCGGGGAACAACGCCCCGAAGCTTTGTTATTTTCGGAATCGCCGCAATATAAGGTTGACGAACGCGGAAAATTTTGGAGACTTTGCAATTACTTAATCGGCGGGAATTTTTTTGCGCCGCAAGGGGATTTTTATAAATGAAAGTCAAAGATTCGACAACTATCGACAGCGGATACGACGTTTTTAATTCGCTTGAATTCCTAAACCAAAACCTCGCGTACGCGGCAACTTGCGCGCTCGCCCGCGACACGAAAAAGGAATACATCTACGATTTTTCCCTGAACAGACATCTCGACAGGGGAACGACGCTTGCGGTTGCGCTCGCGCTCAAAGGGTATATCCAGAAGAATTTTCCGGACAGCCAGCGAATCGGCATCGCCCTGCCCGCGTGCTTCCCCGGGGTGGCGGTAAACCTCGCGGCGCAAATGGCGGGGAAATCCTGCGTGAACATAAATTTCACGACGGGGTCGGACTCAGCAAAGGCGTGCCTTGCAAAGGCGGGAATCACCTGCATAATCGGCTCTAAAAAGGTTCGCGAAAAGGTCTCGGCGCACGCGCCCGACTTCCCGTGGACAGACAACTTTGTAGACATCGGCGACATTCTCAAAAGCATAGGCAAAAAGGGCATTCTGCCGCATCTGATTGCCGCGCGGACGCTTTCGGGCAAAATGCTCTGCGCGCTCTACGGAATCCCGAAAACGGGCGGAGACAAAGAGGCGTCGATTATCTTTACGTCGGGCTCGGAGGCCGCGCCGAAGGCGGCGGTTCTCACGCACAGAAATTTGATGGCAAACGCCCGCCAAATGTCGGAAATCGGCATTGTGGGCTCTACGGACTCGCTCCACGCAAACCTGCCGCTGTTCCACAGCTTCGGGCAGTCCGTGCAAATGTGGTTTACGATGATTTTCGGCGTGAGGATCGTGATGGTGCAAAGCCCGCTCGAAGTCCAGACGAACTTGGAGGCTGCGCGAAAGGGCGGCTCTACAATCATGATTTCCACGCCCACATTCCTCCGCGCATACTATAAAAAGGCGACTTCCGCCGACTTCCCCAAGCTCAAACACGTCATCGGCGGCGCGGAAAAAACGCCCGACGGCTTCATCGAAGCGTGGAACGCAAAGTTTCCGCATGTGGCGTACCTCGAAGGCTACGGACTGACGGAGGCGTCGCCCGTGGTGAGCGTCAACCTGCCGCCGAACCTCAGACGCGGCAAGCTCTGCCCGCAGCCGAGCGCGACAAAAGCGGCGTCGGTGGGCGAAATCTTCCCCGGAATGCAGGCTCGCGTTGCCGACCCCGACAGCGGCGCGGTTCTTCCCGTCGGCGAAGTCGGACTGCTGCAACTCAAAGGCGCGAGCATTTTCGGCGGATACCTCAACCAGCCCGAAGAAAACAAAAAGAAGCTCTCCGACGGCTGGCTCAACACGGGAGACCTCGCCATGCTCGACTCCGACGGCTTCATTTTCATCAAGGGACGCCTCTCGCGCTTCTCGAAAATCGGCGGCGAAATGGTGCCGCATTCGGGCGTGGAAGAGGCGATTGTCCGCGTGCTTGGGCTGCAAGAGTCGGAGCTGCCGCTCGTGGCGATAGGCTCAAAAATAGACCCCGCAAAGGGCGAAGCACTCGTGCTTCTTGCGGCGGTGGACATCGACATTCCGCAGCTGCGCAGACTCCTTACCGAGGCGGGGCTTCCCAACCTCTGGATTCCCAAATACGTCGTGCGGGTTGAGGCAATTCCGCTGCTCGGAACGGGCAAGCTCGACCTCGGCACAATCCACAAAATCTGCAAAAGCGCGGGCTAAGAGCGGCGCAAGACGGGCTTTCACAATGCGCGGAGCGGCATACGCCCCGCGTTTTTTTTGCGCAAAACCGCCGCGGCGGCTCAACTGTAAAGTAAATTTCCGCAACTCTGGTTTGACAAGAGGGCTGCGTCAATGTTCAGTATCGGCATAGGACAAAACAACTCAATATGCGAAAGGGGAACAATATGTTGAAAAAATTAATAGCTGCGGCGGCACTTATGCCCGCTCTCGCATTCGCAAGCCTCGACGTTAAAATAGACGCGTCGAAAACCCACCAGAAAATCGACAACTTCGCGGCGGCGGACGCTTGGAGCGGACAGTTTGTAGGACAGTATTTCAACGACGCGCAAAAGGGACAAGTCGCAAAATGGCTGTTCTCGCAGAAAATCGGCGCGGACGGCAACCCCGAAGGCATAGGACTTTCGATGTGGCGCTTCAACATCGGCGGAGGCTCGCTCGAACAGGACGGCGCAAACATAGTTCCGTTCCAGCGCAGGGCGGAAAGCTTCCTCACAAAGGACGGCAAAGCCTACGACTGGGGCAAGTGCGCTGGGCAAATGTATTTCGTGAAAAAGGCGAAGGAATACGGAGTCGAAAAGCTTTTGCTGTTCTCGAACACGCCGCCCGTACAGTACACCCGCAACGGACAGGGCTACGGCAAGCCCAACGACAACAAGGCGAACATCAAGCCCGACTGCTACGGAAAATTCGCCGACTACATGGCGGACGTCGCAAAGAAATTCGGAGAATGGGGCTACAAGGTAGACTACATCAGCCCCATCAACGAGCCGCAGGTAAATTGGGACTCAAACAGACAGGAGGGCAGCCCGTGGTACATCTCCGAAATGAAGCGCGTGTTCGTCGAGCTTGACCGCGCCCTCACCGAGCGCAATCTCGACACCCTCATTTACATAGGCGAAACCGCCCACCCCAAATACAACTATATGAACGCCGCGTGGGACACCCCGCCCTCCCGCTGGAACAAAGACCCCGAAGCGGAACGCCCCACATACATCATCAAAAACTTCTTCGACAAAAACAGCAAAGCCTACGTCGGCAACCTCAAACACATGCCGAAAATCGTGTCGGGGCACAGCTACCACGCGCACCTGCGCAACCCCGACATGGTCAGCGTCCACAAGGCTGTTGCGGCGGAGGCGGAAAAGTACGGCGTCGAATTCCAGCAGTCGGAATGGTGTCTGCTTCCGCACTATACGGCGGCGCAAATGGACGGATTCACAAAAGACTGGTTCAGCGACAACCGCGCCGACATTCAAACGGCTCTTCTGATGGCGCGCATAATACATTCCGACTTCGTGAACACAAACTCGCGCGCTTGGGGCTACTGGAAAGGCATCGAAATCAAGGGAGACCACGCGCTTGTGGGCGTCTACCCCACGAACGGACGCCTCGAAGACGGCGGCGTTGCCCGCGCAAACAAACTGCTCTGGGCGCTCGGCAATTACAGCCTGTTCATTCGCCCCGATTTCAAGAGAATCGAGCTTTCGGGCGCAAACGATTTGGACAAAACCGCGGGCACGGCGTTCGTCTCGCCCGACGGCAAAAGAATCGTCGCGGTTTTCGTGAACTCGTCGTTCGAGCGCGATACCGCGAAAGTCTCGCTTCCCGAAAACTTCAAAAACGCGAAAGTCCGCGCGTTCAGAACAGACGCAAACTCCGACTTGGCGAACATATGGGCGGACGAATCCTCGCGCGAATTCACAATCGCCCCACGCTCGATTACAACTCTCGTGTTCGACCGCTAAACCGCGCCCGAACGCCCGAAATCTACCCGCAAAACGCGCTTCCGCCCGAAGCGCGTTTTTTATCGACATTGAGCAACAAAGCTCCATTATTTGCCGAAATACTTTCTAAAAACAAAAGGGATTATATGAAATACAAGGTGGGAGCGGTCGGGTTTGCCGCATTATTTGCGTCATTTTTTGCGTTTTGCGGGTGCAAAGAAAATTGCGCAAAGAAAATATTTTTTGCAGGAGCAACCCAAAACGCAAAAGTTTCGCCGAAAGCCGACGGAGCGATTTCGGACAAATTCATTTTCCCCGCGGAAGGCGCGGTGAAATTCGACGGCATGCTCGGAAAATCGCTCGATACGGCGATGAACGGCGACATTCTCGTCTGGAATACCGACGAGCTTCTGCGCCCGTACAGGGAACGCTACGAAAAAAAGCCCACCGACTGGCAGTCGGAATTCGCGGGCAAATGGCTCGACGGCGCGGAGCTTGCGTACGCCTACGCGCCCACGGCAAAGCTCGATAAAATCCTGAAAAACATGTCAGGCGAACTGATAAAAACGCAGAAGCCCGACGGCTCGATAACGACGTTCGTTCCCGCCGCCGAATTTTCCGCCGTCTGGGATTTGTGGGGTCGCAAATACGTCATGCTCGCCCTGCTCTCAGAGTACAAAAGAACCGCCGACCCGAAAGTTCTCGACGCCCTCGTCAAATGCGCCGACAACATCATGGCGAACGTCGGCGACGGCAAACGCATAAACAACATCTGCCTCGGCTGGTGGTACGGACTGGTTTCGTCGAGCATTCTCGAACCCTTCGTGGGCGTCTACAAATACACGGGCGACAAAAAATACCTCGACTACGCCGAATGGATTGTCTCCTGCTGGGCGACAAGCAACCTCAAACCCGACCTCCTCAACAAGGGGCTTGCAAACACGCCCGTTGTCAAAATGTTCGCGCCGCGCAAAAGCGTCGTGAAAATTTATCAGGACGGCGGAGAATCGAAAGCCTACGAAATGATGTCTTGCTACGAGGGACTTATCGAACTGTACAGGGCAACGGGCAACGAAGACTACAAAAAAGCGGTGCTCAACACGGCAAGGCAAATCGCCGAACGCGAAATCACGGCAATCGGCTCAGGCTCTATTTGGGAACGCTGGGTAGACGGCAAATTCCTGCAACAGGAAGATTCGCCGTACTGGATGGAAACTTGCGTATCAACCACATGGATAAAGCTTTGCGCCCAACTTCTGCGACTCTCCGCCGATCCCGTTTACGCCGACTACGCCGAACTTGCCGCATACAACGCGCTCGCGGGAGCGCAGGGCGCGGACGGCAAATGGTGGTCGTACTTCGCGCCGCTCAAAGGCGCGCGAAACCCGTCGCCCGAACAGGTAAAAATGCACATAAGCTGCTGCGTGGCAAGCGGCCCGCGCGGGCTTTTTATCTTGCCGAAAATCGCCTACACAGCCGATTCGTCCGACGGGCTTTACGTCAATTTTTACGAAAACGGCGAAGCCAAGCTCGAAATCCCCGCATTTGGGGCAAGCGCGACGCTTAAAGTTTCGGAAGTCGATTTCGGGGCGGAAAAATTGCGGGCAAAAATCGCGGTTTCACTGCCCGACGGCAAGCCGCAGAAATTCGCCCTCAACGCGAGAATTCCGTCGTGGAGCAAAAACACCGAAATTTTCGTCAACGGCAAAAAATCGGCTTCGCCCGAATCGGGAAAATACGCGGAAATCAGGCGGAAATGGAGGGACGGCGATACCGTCGAAATCGTCTTCGACTCCCGCGCATTCGTTGTCCGCGACCCGAACAATCCCGAAATTTACGCCCTCCAAAGAGGCCCCATTGTCTTCGCCCAAGACCTGCGCTTTGAGCCGAACATAGACAAGCCTTTCAAGTTCGAATTCGAAAACGGCGATTTTGTAAAGAATGTCGAAGTGGTTAAAATTAACGGCACAAACGCCGCGCTCAAAGTAAAAACCGCCGACGGCGGCTACCGCACCTTTGCCGACTACGCCTCGTGCGGAGCTACTTGGGACAAAAACTCGCGGCTGCGGGTTTTCGGCGGCGCGTTTTAATCCGAGCGGCGCGTTTTAATCCGAAAAAACCGGACTTTAAGTCTGGTTTTTTTGCGCCCAGAGAAAACGCCGCAAATTCGGCAAAAAATAGTTGACCGTTTAACTAATTTGCATTTTCATATTTCCGACAAGAGGAAACAAATGAAAAAGAAATTCATCGAAATACTGACAGGGCTTGCCGCGCTCGCATTGCTTGCGGCTTGCGGGGAAAAGGAATCGGGTAAATCGGAAGCTTCGGCAAGTCTCGACGGCAACTGGACACTCTCATACGCCGAACAACCAGAAATTGCGGCGCGCACGCCGTCCGACTTCAAAAAACTGCGCGGGCTTAAAACGATTCCCGCAAAAGTTCCGGGAACGGCGCAGCTCGACCTCCAACGCGCGGGCGTCGAGCCCGACGCCATGATTGGCGACAACGTCTATAAATACCGCAAGTACGAAGCGTTCGAATGGATGTTCTCGCGCGAATTTAAATCGCCCAAGCTCGCAAAGGGCGACCGCGCGGTGCTCAACATGCGCGGCGTAGACACCCTCGCCGACGTGTTCGTCAACGGCAAGCTTGTAGGAAGCCCCGAAAACATGTTCATTGAGCACGAATTCGACATCACCGACTTCCTGAAAAAGGGCGGCGTAAACAAAATCGAAGTAATCATTCGCTCGCCCGTAATCGAATCGAAAAAGTACGCAAACATAATCGGCTCGGGCACGGTGGAGCGCACGGAGTATCTCAATATCAGAAAAGCACCGTCGAGCTTCGGCTGGGACATTCACCCGCGCATCATCACCGCGGGGCTTTGGCGCAGCGCAACGCTCGAAATCCGCAACGAAGTGCACATCGAAGACGTCAATATTTACACGATTGCGGCGGACGCGAAAAATTCGCAGGTGAAGTTCGGTCTCGAAACAAAAATCGACGCGCCGTACTCGAAATTCGACTCGCTCTTTATGCGCGTTGAGATTTCCAAAGACGGCAAAAAGGTTTTCGAATCTAAAACGCCTTTCATAACGTACGTCAACAAAATCGGCGGCACGCTTCGGAACGCCGAGCTTTGGTGGCCGCGCGGCTACGGGGCGCAAGCGCTCTACGACGTGCGCGTAGACGTTTGCGACGAAAAGGACAGCGTTTTAGCCTCAAAAAAAATGCGCACGGGCTTCAGAACGGTGCGCCTCGAATTCGCCGAAGTGGAGTTGCCCGCGGGCGAATCTTTCAAGTACGCCGGCGCGGGAACGGCGTTCGGCAAAACCGACCTCAAAAAGCTCAAAGGCGAATTTAAATTCTACGTCAACGATGTCCCGATTTTCATGAAGGGCACGAACTGGGTGCCGCTCGACGCCTACCACAACCGCGACAAAGAGCACGTCAAGGCGGCGGTGGACATGCTCGCCGACCTCAACTGCAATATGGTTCGCTGCTGGGGCGGAAACGTCTACGAAGACCACGATTTCTTCGACCTTTGCGACAAGTACGGCATTCTCGTTTGGCAGGACTTCTCCCTTGCGTGCTGCATAACGCCGCAAAATGCGGACTTCGCCAAGAAGATGGAGCAAGAGGTTGCAAGCGTTGTCCGCAAGCTCCGCTCGCACCCGTCGATTGCGCTTTGGGCCGGCAACAACGAGATAGACCAAGCCTACTTCTGGCGCAAAGTCTCCCCCAAGCCGATTAACCCCTCGCACGACAAAATCAGCCGCCAAACAATCCCGAACACGATTTTCGAATACGACTGGACGCGCCCCTACCTGCCGAGTTCGCCGTATCTCTCCGAAAAGGCGTTCGCCAACCCCGAAAAATATTCCGCCCCCGAAGTCCATCTCTGGGGCGCGCGCGGCTACTACAAGACGCCGTTCTACAACGCTTCGCTTGCGCCGTTTGTCAGCGAAATCGGCTACCACGGCTGCCCCAACCGCAAAAGTCTCGAAAAAATGATGACGAAAAAATGCGTCTACCCGTGGAACAAAAAGGGAGAATTCAACAAAGAATGGCAGGCGAAAGCCACAATGCCCTTCCAAAACGGCAAATTCTGTATTACCCGCAACAATCTCATGGTCAATCAGGCAAAGCTCCTCTACGGCGAATGCCCGAAGGATTTGGACGACTTCATCTTGGCGTCGCAGCTCGTGCAGGCGGAGGCAAAAAAATATTTCATCGAGCTTTGGCGCACAAAGAAATTCGAGAACAAAACGGGCATTCTCTGGTGGAATCTCCGCGACGGCTGGCCGATTCTCTCCGACGCAATCGTAGACTACTACGGCTCGAAAAAGCTTGCGTACTCGTTCATCAAGCGCGTCCAAACCGACGTCTGCGCCATGATTGACGACGACTTCAAGCTCGTCGCCGCCAACGACACCCTCAAAGCCGCCAAGGGGCACGTCAAGGTAATCGACGCCGACTCCAAGAAAACCGTCTTTGAGGGCGACTTCGAAGTGCCCGCAAACGCAAAGACCGACATCGCCCGACTGCCCGCGCAGGACGGGCAGGGCGTGCTGCTTATCGAATATACCGTAGACGGCAAGCCGCAGTTCAACCACTACATGTACGGCAGGCCGCCCTTCAAGCTTGCCGACTGCAAACGCTGGCTGAAAACAATCAACGCCAAATAACGCGCGGGGCGCAATCCTCCGTTTGCAAGCTCCGCTTCCGACAAGGACGCGGAGTTTTTTATGTCCCGACAGCCGCGCGACTATTTATGCGCTGTTGCCTGCGCGGCATCAGTTGCGGCATGGCGCAGCCCATTATTATGACAGCCCGTCGCGGGCGCGTCGCAAACAATGGGTTTTAGCATTTAAGAATGCGCCGCGCCGCTATTTACGCCCTATTGAGGGAGTCGCGCGTTATGTGTGTGCCGCATTGGAAGCCGCCTGTGGGCGCATTCTGCGCGGAATTTCGGCGGGGATAAAATGTAGGCGTGTGTATACAAAAAATCTCCGCCTCTACATTCGAAAGGCGGAGTGTGTAAGATAACGAGGAAGCCCTCGGAAATTTCGCGAGACTACTTTCTGACGCGCGAGAATTTCTTCTGGAATTTCTCAACGCGGCCAGCCGTGTCAACGAAACGCTTTTCGCCCGTGTATGCGGGGTGCGAATCAGCCGTGACGTCGCGGGAAATCATGAAGCATTCAACGCCGTCGATTGTTTCGACCTGCTTGCTCTTCATTGTCGAACGCGTAACGAAACGCGCGCCGGACGAAACGTCCACAAAGCAAACGGGGTGTACATCGGGATGGATTTTGTCTTTCATTATATAATGCTCCGAAAAATTAGCCCTGCTTAGCCTTGAAGCGGGGGTTGGTTTTATTGATGATATAGACGCGTCCCTTTCTGCGGACTACTTTGCAGTCGGGGTGGCGGGTCTTCAAAGATTTGATTGATGATACGACTTTCATCTTTTCCTCGTTTCTAATTTAATGAAAAGTGCAAACTTTACTTCCCCCAACGCGTTCGTCAACACTTTTTTTCAT
>JAJXPD010000079.1:9266-9493 GCA_021641325.1 Opitutales bacterium | reverse complement strand
GCTGACGTCAATGCCGAAACCGAGGTTGTTCAAACCGAGGTAGTATTTCTTATAACGTTCCCAAGACATAGTTGTATTGAATTAAAATTGAAAACAAGATTATACGCGCTTGCGCTCTTGGCAATTAAATTTTGCGCAAGCGGGCATAAAAAAGGCGCGCGGGTTGTGCGCCGAAGCGGAGCTTGCCGGCTATTTTTCCGCTTTTTTGAAGACTGCAACTACTATCG
>JAJXPD010000079.1:0-9245 GCA_021641325.1 Opitutales bacterium | reverse complement strand
ATTTCCCGCCGTTTTCGGGCGTCGCCGTCCAGCCGCCGATTCCGTCCGCATCGGCAAATTCGTAGCCGTCGGCGGGCGTGAAGACCGCCTTTGCCGAATTCAGATGCGACTGCGTTGCCACAACCGCCATTTTGCCGCCCTCGGTGTCGGTGTATGTGTAATAATCTATTTGCGGGTTCGAGCATTTTGCCATGTCGACATCGCGGAAGACGCCGTTCAATATGAGCGGGCGGAACTTGTCGCGCAGGGCGTTGATTTTTTTCAGGTACTCCTTGTATTCGGGGACTGCGTCGATTGTCGCGCGGCAGCGGTAGACCGCGACGTCGCTTCTCCACGAGCGCATGAGCGAAAGGTTGTTGCGGCGCACGATGTCGCGGTTGTCGAGGATTCCCAAATTGCATGTTTTGAATTCGGGGAACGCATACTGGTACATTGGCACGAAGGGCGTAAGCGGCTTGCCGAACTTGTCTTTGCCTATTCCGTACATTGCCTCGAAGCAGTTGTGGACGTAGTCTACGCTCTTGGCGACGGGGTCGTTGACCCATTCGATGCCGATGGGCATGTCGGGCTTTTTGCTTCTGATGTATTCGCAGACTTTCGAGAACATTTCGCCCTTGCAGCCCATGATTTCCATGAACGGGACGGGGTGTCCGTGCGACTTGTCGCAGCACGGCATGCTCTCATGCCCGATTTGGTCGTAGTAGATGCCGTCCGCGCCGAGGGCTATTGCCCTGTCGGCAAATGATTTCAGCACTTCGAACCACTCCTTTGTGTAGGGGCAGCCCGTTGCGAACATTTTGTTGCCGAACACGCGCAGAGCCGTGCCGTCGCCTCCGAACGGGTAGTATTGAACATAGGGCATGCCGTCGGCGCGTTTTATTGAAATGCGCTTGCCGACCGTCTTGTAAAACTCCGTGCCCGTGTCGATGAGCTGTCCGTTGAAGTACAGGTGGACTTTGCCGCCCATTTCCTGAACCTTGCGGATTTGCCGTTTAAGCTCGGCGTCGCCGCCCTGAGTGTCGTCTTCCGAATAGTGGGGGTTGCCCGCGTCCATGCCCTCTTTCCACCAGCCGTAGAGCCTGATTGTATCCATGCCCGACTCTTTTGCCGAGCGGTAGATTTCGGGAATTTTCGAATACGGAAAAAGCACCTTGCCGTATTGGTGGCGCAGAATCACGCGCTGCCAGCCGTTCGAGGCGAGGAACGCCTTGCTTGCGGGAGTGTGCTTGTACCAAGTGTCTGCCCATTTGCGGTATTTTTTCGCCGAGACGCGCCAGTCGCCCGAATGCGGCGAAACCACATATTCGGGCAGCACGCGCGACTCCCCCGCGGCGAGCATGGGGTATTTCACCATGCCCAAGTCGATTTTATCGTAGTCGAAATTCGCCCCCGCGCCCTCTTTTTTATTGTAGCGGCCAAAGTGGAGGGTCTTGCCGAATTTGGGGTCGTAGTTTGCGACGTAGAGCGAGTTTTGCGGCTCGCCCACCACAAAGAAATTCATCGCAAGCTTCCCTGGGTAAAGCGCGTAGCGTTCGATTGCCTTTTCGTCGCCCGACATGTACGAAGTGTATCCCGCGCGAACCCATTTTTTGATGTCGGGAAAAAACTCTCCGCCGCAATGCGTCCAGCAGTACGAGCTGTCGGGAAGCAGATTTACGGAGCGGATTAACGGGAACTGGAATTCGCGCAGAACCTTGTCTTTCGAGGCGTTTTTGATTTCGGGGACAAACCTGATTTCGTCGCCCGAAAGCGTGCACGTGATTTTCACGGGGAATTCGCCGCCGAATGTCAGCACGACCGACTCTCCCACTTTCTCAGCCTTTGCGGGAACGTCTTTCGGCTCTACAAGCTCTTCCATCGAAAGCCCGTCCCGGTAGATTATGCGCCAGAGTCCGCCGCCGCCCGCGTACTCCCTGCCCGTTTCGAGGTTTTTCAGCGAAACGAGACCGCCGTTTTCGTCCACTGCGAACAAGACCTTGTCGTTCCTCAATTCGACCGTGCCCGCCGATGCAAGCAGGTTGCATGTCAAAATTCCCATAATTGCGTATATGTATTTCATGGTTTTCCTCTTTTTTTTAAAGTGAATCATAAACACCCCGTACCCCGTGTCAAATTCCGACTTCCGCGCGCGTTGAATGCCCGCGCTTGTTTGTTTCACTATTTTAACTTTTTCGAATTTTCCGAATCGGCTTGAAAAAAACGCGCCGACCGATTCAATGAAATCCATGAAAAGATTTTTCCCGACTCTGCTTGCCGCCGCCCTTTCCGCCTCCCCGCTTTTTGCCCGCATAGGCGAGACAAAAAACGACATGCAAAGCCGCATGCTCACAAAAACGGGCGGCGCGTATGCGTACACGTCGAAGGAGGAACGCCTGCGCGAGACGCTCGAACTTCCGTACAAGCACGTCTTTCTGCTCATGCCAAAAGACGCGCAAAACTTCTTTTTCTTCAAACGCGCCGACGCCGCAACGTCCACCGCAAGCGACGTCGTCCAACAGCACGACCTCTACGGCTGGGAGCTGCACGTCTGCTTCGACGGCGCAAACTCCGCGCTCGAAACCTACCGCCGCCACGGCGAACCGCTGTCCGTTGAGGAGCTTGCCGCGCTCTTCGACGCGCAGACCGCGGGCAAAGACGGCGTCTTCTGGCGAAGGTCGGACTTCACCGAAACGCTCAAATCGTGGCGCGTCGCAAGCCCAGAAAAAACGCCCGACGGCAAGCCGAAAAGCGTAGCCGACATTCTTCCCCAAAGCGCGTCGCGACCGATATTCGTCGAGATTCCGCAGGACGTGAAAAACTCCGCCGACTATGGACAGTCCATTCAGGCGCAAATAATGGAGTTCGAACAGCGCAACGCCTACGACGCTTACAGAAAATACGTCGCAAAACAGTCGGCGATAAGCGCGTCAAAGACCGCCCCAAGCTCGGCGGGCAAGGGCAAGAAGAACGCCGCGCCGGCGGGAAATTCAAGCGTGCGCAAGGTAAACCCGTTCGACGGCGGCACGCAAAAATACGTCGAAATAGACTCCGAATCGGGCGGCGAAACCCTCCGCGCAGCCTACCTGTTGCGCGACGTTTTCTACGGCGGCTCGCTTCCGCAAACGCCCACAAAAGAGGTTCGCATTCAGATGAAAATTCCCCTGCGCCCCGACACCGCTTTCGGCTACGACTTCGAAACCTCCGACGGCAAGCTCCGCGCAAAGCTTTTCAAAAAGGGCGTGCTGTTCGTTTCGGCCAAGTTCGACTCGGAGCTTAGGAAATATATGGAGTCGCTCTACGAAAGGCAGTCCGCCGAACGCGCCGAAAGCGCGAGGGAGTCCACCCTTAAATTCTGACGCTTTCCGCCGACGCCCGCGCAAACATACCCGCGCTATTTCAGACGCTGAGGCTCTCCACGCATCCGCAAAACGCACTCTGAGGGAAACGCAAAACCGCGGCATCGGCACTCCGCAGGCGTTTCGGGCGGCGGGCGTTTGCGCCGATTTAAGTCGGCGTAATTTTTTGCGATACTGTGTGATATGAACAGAGAAAAAAGCATCGAATTGTTGAACAAGGCCGTCGCCGAAGAACTGCTCTCCACCGAGCAATACCTCTACTTCCACTTCCACTGCGCAGACAAGGGCTTCATGCCGCTTGCCGACATTTTCATGCGCATTTCAATCGTCGAGATGAAGCACATCGACGCCCTTGCGGAGCGCATTCTGTTCCTGAAAGGCGACGTCGACATGGCGCCGTCGGGAGCGGTGCGGAAAATCCGCGACGTTTCCGAAATGCTCAAATTCTCGTGCAAGCTCGAAGAAGGGAGCATTGCCGACTACAACAAATGGGCGAACGAGGCAAGCCAGCTCGCCGACAGCGCGACGAAAACGCTTTTCGAAAGGCTCATTTCCGCCGAGGAGGAACACCTCGACATTTTCGACACCGAGCTTGGCAACCTCGAAACCTTCGGCGACGGATACCTTTCTTTGCAGGCAATCAGCCACTCGAAAGAGGCGGCAAAGGGCAGTGTAAACAAATAGCGCGTCGGACGCATGGCGGCGCAACGCGCGGTTTCCCCGCTCAAAAATCTTCCGAGCGCAAAAAAATCGGGCTTTGAAATAAAGCCCGATTTTTTGCGTCCGCGCCGCCCTACTCGTTTATCTGCGGCTTGTATTCGGGAACGTACTCCAAAATAAAGCGTTTCAAATCGTTGCTGCTGCGCTTGTCGGCTGTCGCCAAAATTTCGTCGATTACCCCCTGCATTCTTTCGAACGACGGCGGCTCGGACACGAAGCCGAATATGCGCGGGTGCTCGGTTTTGACGAGCGTCTCGTTTTTGTGCTGCAACTCTTCGTAGAGCTTTTCCCCCGGACGCAGGCCTATGAATTCTATTTTTATGTCGACGTCGGGCTCGTAGCCGCTCAGGCGTATCATTTGCCGCGCCAAGTCTACCACTTTAACGGGTTCGCCCATGTCGAGCACGAAAATCTCGCCGCCGACCGCCTGCGCGCCGCATTGGAGCACAAGCCCCACGGCTTCGGGAATCGTCATGAAATATCTTGTTACTTCGGGGTGGGTTACGGTGACAGGGCCGCCCTCGGCAATCTGGCGTTTGAACGTGGGAATCACGCTGCCCGACGAGCCGAGCACGTTGCCGAAGCGCACCGCCACAAACTGCGTCTTATTGCCCGCCGAATTTTGAACCGCCTGAACCGCCTTTTCGGCGAGGCGTTTTGTTGCGCCCATCACGTTTGTGGGGTTGATTGCCTTGTCTGTCGAAATCAGCAGGAATTTTTCAACCCCGTATTTGCTTGCAATCCGCGCGATGTTCCAAGTGCCGAAAGTGTTGTTTTTCAGCGCCTCGCCCGGTTGCGACTCCATCATCGGAACGTGTTTGTGGGCAGCGGCGTGGAAAATAAGCTCCGGCTTGTAGAACGAAATTATGCGCTCCATGCGCTTTTCGTCGGCGACGCTTCCGACAAGCGGCTTGATGTTTATACCGTAGCCGCCGCGCAGAATTTTCTGCTCTACCTGAAAGAGCTGGACTTCGCAGTGGTCGAGCATAATCAGAAGCGACGGCGATTTCGACGCAATCTGCTTGCAAAGCTCGCTTCCGATACTGCCGCCCGCGCCCGTCACCATGACGACCCTGTTTTTTATCATGCCGTCAATCGCGTGCGAATCGAGGGTTATTTGCTCGCGCCCCAAGATGTCCTCGATTGCCACTTCGCGGTAGTTTGAGACTTTTGCGTAGCCCGACGCAAGCTCGAAGTACGACGGCACAATGCTCGTTTCCACCCCCGCCTTCGAAAAGTCCGCGGTGATTTCTGCGATTTTCCCCTTCGAAAGGTTCGAGATTGCGATTATCGCGCGGTCGAGCTTGTAGTGCTTCGCGAGGGTATCGAAGTTGGTCTTCAACGCAGCCACTTCCAAGCCCAGAATCTGGCAGCCTATTTTCTGCTTGTCGTCGTCCAAAAACACGACGGGGTTTATGCCCATGCGTTTGCGCGAAAGAAGGTCGGAGGCAAGCGACGTGCCCAAGTCTCCCGCGCCGATTATAGCCACGCGCTCGTGCTTTACCGCGTGCACTCTGTCGCGCATATAGCGCTCCCTGCACATGCGCAGGAAGAGCCTGAACGACGTGCAGAGAACCACCGACAGCACGAAGTCCGCAAGAATCACGCCGCGCGGGAAAATTATGCCGCTAAACGCCAGCCAATTCAGGAAAAACAGCACGGTTGAGGCAATCAGCATCGACCAGAATATGCGCACCACGTCGGGCATATGGAAGAAGCTCAGCAGTCCCCTGAACTGTCCGAAAACCGCGAGACAGCAGATTTTAAGCGGAAGCACCAGCAGGTACAAATCGAGAATGTTATACCTGCCGATTGAGGCGAAATTGAAGTCGAAGCGCAGCAGGAACGACACGAGCAGCGACACGAACGTAATCGCCGAATACACCAGCGACACCAGCGCGGTTCTCACGCTCACGCAACCCGAAACGAAGCCCGCAAATTTTTTTATAAATTTTTTCATATACCACAACGGCGGACGCCATGCGTCGCGCGTTTTGCGCGTCCGCAATGCCGCATTTTTGCGCCCGATTCCAACGCCAATCGCGCTTTTTTGCAAGTTAATTATTAAGCGTTCGCGCCCTCGGCTTCGGCGATTTTTGCGGCGGCGGACTCCCACTCGGCGTAGAGGGAGTCTATCTTTGCCTTCAACGCGTTGTAGCTTTCGGTTATCGACGAGCACTGCGCGCCCT
Organism: Opitutales bacterium; assembly: GCA_021641325.1. GTDB lineage: Bacteria > Verrucomicrobiota > Verrucomicrobiia > Opitutales > Intestinicryptomonadaceae > Merdousia. Next base: position 3,001 of record JAJXPD010000079.1, on the reverse strand, counting down.
TTTTGAAGAAGTCGGGCGACGACATTTCAAGCTCTATCTGCGCCAAGTCGGACTCCGCCGACGAAATCGCCGCCTCTATTTTAGCCGCCTCCTTTTTGAGTTTGGATACGGCTTCGCGGCGTTTCGCCGCCTCGACGCGCCGTTCTTTTGCGTCGGAAATTTTCGCGTTTTTTTTAGCCGACTGCCGCAAAACTATTTTGCCCTCGTTTTTTATCCGCTCTACGTAGTCGCTCAAATTGCCGACAAACGAGCGCAGACCGTTCGGAGAAAGCTCCAGCACCCTGTCGACCACGGGGTCGAGGAACGCCCTGTCGTGGCTGACTATAAGGTATGTTCCGCGGTAGGAGGCAAGCGCCTTTTGCAGGACGGCTTTCGAGTTCATGTCGAGGTGGTTGGTAGGCTCGTCGAGAATCAGAAAGTTGAAGTCTTTCAAAAGCATTTTCGCCAGAGCCAAGCGGTTTTTCTCGCCGCCCGACAGAATTCCGACGCCTTTGAGGACGTCGTTTCCAGAAAACAGAAACGCGCCCAAAAGGCTTCTGACCTCGCCCTTGCGCTCCATGGGGGCGGCGTTCATAGCCTCGGTCAAAACGTCGTTTGTCGGGTCAAGCTCGTCCGACTGGTGCTGGGCGAAGTACGACATCTCTACATTCAGCCCAAGCTCTACTTTGCCCGCGTCGGCCGCAAGCCCGCCCGCGATTATCTTGACGAGCGTGCTCTTGCCCGCTCCGTTTACGCCCACAAGAGCGACGCGCTCGCCGCGCTCTATTTTAAACGAAATGTTGTCGAGCACCCTGTGTTCGCCGAAAGACTTGCACACGCCCTCGACGTCGAGCACAACCTGCCCGCAACGCTTTGGCTCGGGAAAGGCGAAACTTATCTGCGAGTTGTCCTCCTCCTCCGCCTCTATGCGCTCCACTTTGTCGAGAGCCTTTATGCGGCTTTGCACCTGCGCCGCCTTGGAGCTTTTGTACCTGAACCGCTCGATGAACCGCTCGGTCTTTTCTATCGACTTGCGCTGGTTTTCGGCGGCGCGCGCAATCTGGTTTCGGCGCGCCTCCGACTCTTTCAGGTAGAATTCGTAGTTGCCCGCGTTGATGTCTATCCTGCCCTTGACAACGTGGAATGTGCGGTTTGTGAGCGCGTCGAGAAAAGCCCTGTCGTGGCTGACGATTATAACCGAACCCGAATAGCCGCGCAGATAGTCTTCAAGCCACGCGATTGATTCGATGTCGAGGTGGTTGGTGGGTTCGTCGAGCATGAGCAGGGTCGGCTCCTGCAAAAGGAGCTTCGCGAGGGCGATGCGCATCTGCCAGCCGCCCGAAAACTCGCAGCACGGGCGAGGCATGTCGGACATTTTGAAGCCCAAGCCCTGCAAAACCGTCTCCACGCGCGAGCGCACTTTCGACTCCTCCGCGTCTTCGAGCTTGTGGGCAATCTCGCCCATTTCCTCCACGGCGTCGGCGTATTCGCGCGAGGACGCGGCGGCAGCGGCGATTATCGAGTCTACCTCCGCCATTCTCGCGCGAAGCTCCACGACCTTCCCGAACGCCGACTCAACCTCGTCGAAAAGCGGGCGGCTGCCCACCACTATCGCGTCCTGCGGAAGATAGCCGACCGTCGCGTACTTGGGCTTTGCGATTTCACCCGCGTCGGGGTGCTCCAAACCGCAGAGGATTTTCAGGAGCGTGCTCTTGCCCGCTCCGTTCGAGCCTACAAGCCCGATTCTGTCGCCCTTGTTTATGACCGTGCTTGCGCCGCCGAAAATCGTCCGCGCCCCGAATGCAAGCTCTATGTTCCGTAGTTCAATCATCGCATAAAAAACGCGCCCGCCGCAAACGCAGCGGGACGCCGAAACAAAACGCGGAATTTACAGCGACTCCGTCGAAAGGAAACGCCTGTCCACCGCCTGCGCCCCCACAATCACGCTTGTGCCGAATATCTCGTTGACCGACGCCCCGCGCGAAATTTCCGCAACGGGCTTTGTCAGTCCCGTAAGCACACGGCCGTAGCAGTTGACGGTGGAAACAACCTGCAACATGCTCGAGGCAATGTTGCCCGAATTGAGGTCGGGGAAAATCAGCACGTTCGCGCGGCCGGCAACGGAACTGTGGATCCCCTTCAAGTCGGCGACTTCGCGTTTGAGGGCGGCGTCTACTTGAAGCTCGCCGTCGATGTCTATTGCGATGTCGCAAGTCTTCGCCTTCTCGTGCGCGAGCGACGTCGCCGATTTTACCTTCAAAACCGAATGCTGTGTCGACGCCGGCGTTTTCGAAGTATACGCAAGCATTGCAACGCGCGGAGTTTCGAGGGTGAGGTGGTTCACGAGAATCGCGGTCGTTATCGCGATGTCGCAGAGCTGCGGCTCTGTGGGTTCCGGAATTACGCCGCAATCGGCAAGGAAAAGGTCGCCGTTAATGCCAAGTTCGGGGTTTTCGGTGGAAACCACCATCAGCGAACTCGCCGTGCCGAAACCCTTTTGGAGCGGGATTATCTGCAAAATTGGGCGCAACACGCCAGAGGTCGCGACGGTCGCGCCCGCAACCATGGCGTCGGCGCGTCCGGTCGCAAGCATGAGGGTTGCAAAATAGTTGGGTTGAAGCGCCATCGCATTGATTTCCTGCGGATCGAAACTGCGGAACTTCGGCAAGCCGTGGAGGAGCTTCATGAGCGCAACGGAGTCGTCCGCCGAAACGGGGTCGATAATCTTGATGCCGTCCAAACGGATGTCCAAAGACTTGGCGATGTCTTCAATCTTCTGCTTTTCGCCGATGATAATCGGCACGCCCAACTTGCGCGTTGCAAACTGGCGCGCAGCCTGAATTACGCGCGGGTCGGTGCCGTCGGGATAGACAATTCTCTTGGGGTGGTTCTGCAACCGTGCGGAAAGTTTTTTTACCAGTGCCATATCTCTATATTTTACTTGTTTCCCCCCATTACATCATTTTCACACAGTATAGTCAAGCCCCAAGCAGGCTGCAGCCTGCACGGCGTCGGAGCTTCG
>JAJXPD010000262.1 GCA_021641325.1 Opitutales bacterium | reverse complement strand
GAGATTTCCCCTCTATCACATCGTATACCCTATGATGCGTTAAATCCGCTATCGTTGTTGCAAACTTGTACACATAATATAAAAGCTTTCACTTCTGGCTTAACACACCGTTGTAATCACCGTTTACCGCAAATCGAATTAGATGTCGTAAAAAACTACACAGCAGAACATCGTCCACTCTCGCGTTCAAAGCCATACTCCAAAATTCCGCGTGGTTCGAAGAAGCATTTTGCCTCGGCTTTTGTGAATTTATTGCTGCCAAGCTGACAGTTTTTTTTCAAAAATCGAAAAATCTTACCGACTCGGATTTTGTTTAAAAACACCACTCTTTTCCCGCCGAAAGCTTGCCATCTCACACTGTCGTTTATGTAATCGCCAATAAAAAACGAAACCCCGCCAGTTTTGGCAGGGTTTTTGCGGTTCACTTTTCCACTTTGAATCCGAGGAGATTCAGATTTAAAGGTTCGAATTTCGGGTGCGGATTTTTCAGTTCAAAGCGTACTTTGTGTTTGCCGTCGAATTCCGTTGTCCATCTGAACAGCTCATGATTCCGAGGGTATTTGAACTCGTCGAAATAAAAATTGGCTGTGCGAACTTTTTTACCGTCCACCCAGCATTCAACGGACGCGCATATTCCGTCTATTTCGCGATGGGGAGACTTTTTGCCAAGTCCGTCGATGGTGCATGAGACAACCAGCCCGTCTATTTCGGATTCCACGACTGTATTTTTCGCGTTCAAAACGGGAAGTTTTACGTTCGATATCTTTGTCAATTTCGGCTCGTATTCGAACGGAATCGGCGCGGGCATTTTTAATTCGACGGAAATATTACCGTCGTTGGAAACTTTTGCACCGTGATTTTTCAGCGTTTGAATCGCATGCGAAAAACCTACGGCATAGACCTTTTCGCAGGTGTACGTCGTTCCGGTAAAAAATACTGTCGATTCGTACTGTCGCAACGGAGCAAGCCATTTCTCTGGGATTTTTGAATAACCCTGTATTGCGCCGAGTATACCGCAGGCATTTGACGGATTGCAGTCGGAGTCGAGCCCGCAACGCGTGGATATGTCGGCAGTTTTCCCGAAATCGCCGTCTCCGTAAAGCAGCCCGATTATTATGTACGCCAAATTATACGGCGCGTATATATTTTGATTGCCCAACGCACTGCGTATCTCCGAAGTGCAGAATTTGTCGGTGAACATCTGCCATGCGGACTTCCAATCGTTCGGATTTTTTGCGTGATAATCGGAAATCGAGGAAACTATCTTGTATGTAAAGCTTTTTTTCGGAAGAATTTTCATGGATTCAACCACAACGTCGCGGGGATTGTCGAAAACGAACGCCAGCGAATACATTGTCGCCACATACGCTCCACAGTAAAAGCCTTCGCCACCGTTGATTGCGCGCCCTACAGTGTCGGCATATTTCAGCGCGGCTTGCGGCAGCGCGGGCGACATCAGCCCCGCGAAGTCCGATTCGATTTGAAAATCGATATCATTCGAGTTTATATTTGTTTTCCACGACACGGGAGCGTCAGGATCCATTCCGTCTAAATATTCCACTCGCGCCTGTCTGTTTGCACACCACAACGGGTACTTGGATTCCGCTATTGCCTTTTTGAATTCACGGCGCGGAGCGTCAAGCCCGAATCGCTCTAATATGTCCATGAAAGTTATATCCAAATAGAGATCGTCGTAAAGACCGCTGAAATCGCCTTTCAAATTCGTAGCCTTTATAATGTTGTTTGCTTTCCACGGAATTTCATAGTCATCGGGAATTCGCTTGAATTTGAATTTAAACTCTGTCGGCCCGCCGTAGGAACAGCCTATCATCTGCCCTGCCCATCCGCCTTTGATTTTGTCGTACAATTGTGTCTTGCTGAACTTTGCCTGCTTGGGGAGTTCGGCCACACAAACGGATGCGGCTAAACACGCACCCACAACCATATATAGTATTTTCAT
>JAJXPD010000078.1:5912-9588 GCA_021641325.1 Opitutales bacterium | reverse complement strand
GGCCGAAAGCTCCGCAAAAGCAAAAAACGCCGTAGCGGCGTTTTTGTTGTTTGGTTGCGCGTTGCCTCGCTTGCCCTGCGTCGCGCGGGCTATTCGACGTTTTGGGTTTGCTCGCGGATTCTTTCAAGCTCGTTTTTGAGGTCTATTGCAAGTTTCGTCAATTCGAGCGAGTTTGCCTTGCTTGCGATTGTGTTGATTTCGCGCCCCATTTCCTGACAGATGAAGTCCATCTTGCGTCCGACGGCTTCTGGCTCTTCGAGAGTCGAGAGGAACTGCGCGATGTGGCTTTTGAGCCGCGTGATTTCCTCGCAGATGTCGCATTTGTCGGCAAAAATGCAGATTTCCTTCAAGACGCGCTCGTCGTTGGGGTCGAGCTGCAAGCCCGAATTTGCGAGCCTTTGCAGGAGCTGTTCCCTGTATTTTTCCACCGTGCCGCGCGACGAATTTTCGACGTCGGCGACCAGAGCCGAGATTGTACCGAGCCTCGCTTTCAGGTCCGTCTTCAATGCCGCGCCCTCGGTTATGCGCATTGCGTCGAGCTTTTCGACCGCCTCGTTTGCGGCGGGTTCGATTTCCGCCCAGCTTTCCTCCCAGTCCGCCGCGGATTCGTTTGCGGCGAGCATTTCGCCGAGTTTGAGCAGCAATTCGGGCGTCGGTTCGAACTTTGCGCCGAGTTTTTCGCAAACCGCCTTGAAGTCGGCGAGGGGCTTTGCGAGGGCGTCGGCGTCGAGAACGCCCGCCGCTCCGCCGTCTTTTTTTTCGATTTTTACCGAGACCGACACTTTGCCCCGCGCTACCGACTTTTTCAGCAACTGCGCGAAAAGCCTTTCCATTGGCGCCCACTCGCGCGGGAGCGACACGGAAAGCTCGAAGCCCTTTTTGTTCACCGACGAAACGTCGATTGCGATGTCGAAAGCCGCGCACTGTTTTTTTGCACGGCCGAAGCCCGTCATGCTTTTCATATTAGAGCTTTCTCACCGCGCCGTCCGCCGCCGAGGAAACCGACTTAGCGTAGGATTGGAGCGCCTTTGAGACTTTTCTGTCGCGCACGGGTTTGTACGCCAAGTCGCCCTTTGCCTTCATTTTTTCGCGGCGGGCGTCCATTTCGGCGTCGGAGATTTCGAGGGAAATCGTACGCGCGGGAATGTCGATGTTAATCATGTCGCCGTTTTCGACAAGCGCGATGTCGCCGCCGTCCGCCGCTTCGGGGGAGGCGTGTCCGATTGAAAGACCGCTTGTGCCGCCCGAAAATCTGCCGTCGGTGAGCAGCGCGCAGACCTTGCCAAGCCCCATGCTCTTCAAGTGGCTTGTGGGGTAGAGCATTTCCTGCATGCCTGGGCCGCCGCGCGGGCCTTCGTAGAGGATAACGACGACGTCGCCCGGGGCGACTTTTCCGCCGCGGATTGCAAGGCTTGCGTCCTGCTCCGAGTCGTACACTTTCGCCGTTCCCCTGAATTTCAGAATGGATTCGTCCACGCCCGCGGTTTTTACAATGCAGCCGTCTTTTGCGATGTTGCCTTTGAGCACCGCAAGCCCGCCGTCCTTGCTGAACGCGTGCTCGACGGAGCGGATTGCGCCGTTTGCGCGGTCGGTGTCAAGCTCGTCGTAGTATTTATCCTGCGACCAAGCCTTGATGCTGTGGACGCCTCCTGGGGCTGCGCGGTAGAGCTTGCGCGCGGTCGAAGAGCATGTGGGCGACATGATGTCGTTTGCCTTAATCGCCGCGCCGATTGTCTTGCCGTAGACTGTCTTTGCCCTCATATCTACAAGCCCCGCCCGCGCGAGTTCGCCCATAATCGCCATGATTCCTCCCGCGCGGTGGACGTCCTGAACGTGCACTTTCTGCGTGCTGGGGGCTACTTTGCATATGCAGGGGGTGATGCGCGAGAGCGCGTCGATGTCGGACATCGAGAAATCTACCTCTCCCTCGCGGGCAATCGCCAAGAGGTGCAGGACAGTGTTGGTGCTGCCGCCCATTGCGATGTCGAGCTTCATTGCGTTCATGAACGAATTGCGCTTTGCGATTGAGCGCGGAAGCACGGAGGTGTCGTCCTTTTCGTAGTAGGCTTTCGCCATTTCGACAATGCGTTTCGACGCCTTTGCGAAAAGCGATTTTCTCGCCTTGTGGGTTGCGACAATCGTGCCGTTTCCGGGGAGGGCAAGCCCGATTGCCTCCATGAGGCAGTTCATGGAATTTGCCGTGAACATGCCCGAGCACGAGCCGCATGTGGGGCACGCGTTGCGCTCCATGAGTTCGCTGTCGGCGTCGGAAACATTGGGGTTTGCGCCGGCAATCATCGCGTCGATAAGGTCGAGCTTTCTGTCGTCGCCGCCGGAGAGTTTTGCCTCGCCCGCTTCCATCGGGCCGCCCGATACGAAAATCGCGGGAATGTTCATGCGCATGGCGGCCATCATCATTCCTGGGGTGATTTTGTCGCAGTTTGAAATGCAAATCATGGCGTCGGCGCAGTGGGCGGTGCACATGTATTCAACGCTGTCGGCGATAAGCTCGCGCGAGGGGAGCGAATAGAGCATGCCCTCGTGCCCCATGGCTATGCCGTCGTCGATTGCGATTGTGTTGAATTCCCGCGCAATGCCGCCCGCCTTTGCGACCTGCTCGCAGACGTATTTGCCCACCTTGTCGAGGTGGACGTGCCCGGGGACAAACTGCGTGTAGGAATTTACGACCGCGATAATCGGCTTGCCGAAATCCTCCTCCTTTACGCCCGTTGCGCGCCAAAGCGCGCGCGCGCCCGCCATGTTTCTACCGTTAAAACTTTTCTTTGATTTATATTCTGGCATAATTGCGTTTTGGTTTTTTGTTTGTAAAATTAACGTTGATAAAATCACCGAAGCGGCGAATCGTCAACAAAAGTTTTCGCGCGGAGGGGGCGGAGAATTTTTTGTTGTAAGACGGCGGAAAAAATCCATTATGAGACGGCAAGAATTTATCAAAATGGCTTTCAACTTAAAAAAGATTCTGCGGGCGCTGCTTTTTTCGACGAGCGACGCGCTGACTATCAAGGATATTCAGGCGGTCATCACGCGCTACCACAACGAGCGCGAAAACATGAAAAAAGCGGCGAAAAACGGCGGCCAGCCCGAAGTCCCCGAAGCTCTCGTGGAGGGCGAGCAGTCGGAGATGGAGGACATCATGGCGCAGGTGCCCACGCTCCTTACCGCAACGCAAATCCGCGAGGCGATGGAGGAGATTTCCGCGGAATTGGAGGAAAGCGGCGACGTGTGCAGACTTCTGCAAAGCTCGTCGGGCTTCAAGCTCGCCATTTCGAAAGACTATGCCGAGTGGGTGCGGCTTTTGCGCAACGACCCGCGCCCGCAGAGGCTCACGCGGGCGGCTCTCGAAACGCTGGCGATTATCGCCTACCGACAGCCCGTAACCCGCGCCGAAATAGAGGCAATCCGCGGGGTTAACGCCGACAGCGCAATCACGCGCCTTACCGAAAAGGAGCTTATTTTCATAAGCGGACGCGCCGATTTGCCCGGGCGTCCGATACAGTTTTCGACGACTAAAAACTTCCTCGACTACGCGGGGGTAAACTCGCTCGAAGAGCTGCCAGCCTCCGACGTGCTAAGCCCCAACCAGATTTCGGAGTGGATTCGCCGCGCAAGCTCGCCGTCGGACATCGCCGAAAAGGACGTCGGGCTTCCCTCAAAC
>JAJXPD010000078.1:0-5902 GCA_021641325.1 Opitutales bacterium | reverse complement strand
AAACGACGCCGAGCACAACAGCCGCAGCGTCTCAACGCAGGCGCAGGCTTCCGCAGATTCAGTCGAAAACGAATCCGACGCGGCGGCGGAGGCGTCCGCAACGGAATCCGAAACCCCGCAAAAAGAGGGCGCAACGCACTTCCCCTACGACGGCGCGGAAAGCGCGGGCAGCGAAGAGGAATTCGAAGTCCCCGACGGCGACAAATAGGAATTTTTACGATGGACAAAGACGCTATCAGAAAAGAAATAGACGCTATCGACACCCAGATTCTCGACCTGCTTTCGCACAGAATTGAGTGCGCAAAGGAAATCGGGAAAATGAAAGCGGCAAACGGCGAGGAAATCTACGTTCCCAGCCGCGAGACGCTCGTGTTCAAAAACCTTTCCGACAAAAACGGCGGGCGCATCGACGAAGCCGCGTTGCGCTCAATCTACCGCGAAATAATTTCGGCGAGCATTTCGGCGGAAAAGCGGCTGATGGTCGCATACCTCGGTCCGAAAGCCACGTTCACGCAGCAGGCGGCGGTCAAGAACTTCGGTTCGAGCGTAGACTACCGCCCAATGCCGTCGATTCCCGACGTGTTCGCGTCGGTCGAAAGCGGCGATGCCGACTACGGCGTCATTCCGATTGAAAATTCGACAGAGGGCGCGGTCTTCCACTCAATGGACATGCTCCGCGACAGCTCTTTATATATAGTGGGGCAGGTTTACATGCCAATCGAGCACTGCCTGATTTCGCGCGGAACGCTCGAAACAATCCGCAAAGTCTGCTCGAAAGACCAGGCTATCGGCCAGTGCCGCGAGTGGCTGCGCCGCAACCTCCACAGCGTCGAAATAGAATACGTCGAAAGCACGACCGCCGCGGTCGAACTTGCCCGCGACAACCCCGAAACCGCCGCCGTCGCAAGCTCGATAGCCGCCGATTTCTACGGCGTGCCCGTTCTCGAACACGGCATTCAGGACAGGAAAAACAACCAGACGCGCTTCCTGATTGTGGGCAAAAAATTCTGCCCGAAAACCGACGGCGTAAAATACAAAACAAGCCTCGTGCTCTCGCTTAACGACCGCCCCGGCGCGCTTTACGACATGCTTTTGCCGTTCAATCGCATGAACATAAATCTCACGCGAATCGAGTCGCGCCCAAGCAAAACAAAGGCGTGGAACTACTACTTCTTCCTCGATTTCGAGGGGCATTGGGAGGACGAAAACGTCCGCACGGCGGTCGCCGAACTGCAAAAGACGCTCCCGATGGTCAAGTGGCTCGGCAGCTACCCGATGTGATGGCGGAACGCTTCAAAGTGCGGGTTGTTCCGAACGCGCCCAAGAGCGCGTGCGCGGGGGCATACGGAGAAGCCGTGAAAATAAAAATCGCGGCGCAGGCGATGGACGGCAAGGCGAACGCCGAGCTTGTAAAATTTCTGTCAAAAAAACTCGGAGTGGGGCGCGGCGCGGTGCGCATTGTCTGCGGCGAAACCTCGCGCGACAAGCTTGTGGAAGTGGACTCCGAAAACTGCCTTGCGAGGCTCTTGGCGGAATAGGGCGCGTTTGCGTCGGTCAATCCAAACGCGGCGAAGCTGACGGCGGAAGTATTGCGCGCCGTCGTCAGCGCGTGATTGTTAAATAGGCTCGTTGAAGAAACGCGCCGAAAGGAACGAAACGAGCAGCTCGGCGACTTCCGACTTCGAGCCTTTGCGGAAATCTACAACTTCGCCGCTGCGCAGAATCAGGTCGATTTTGTTTGTGTCGGCGGCGAAGCCCGCGCCCTCCGCACCGACGTTGTTTGCGACTATGCCGTCGAGGTTCTTGCGTTCGAGTTTGTCTTTTGCGTATTCGAGCACGTTTTGGGTTTCGGCGGCAAAGCCTATCAAAATCTGATTTTTTTTGCGTTTTGATAATTCGAGCAGAATGTCGGGCGTGCGTTCAAGCTGGGGGTTGAGGTCTATCTCGTCCTTTTTTGCCTTGCGCGAAAGCACGGTTTTGGGGCGCACGTCGCTTACGGCGGCGGACATTATCAGAATGTCGCACGAGTCGAAGAGCTTGTCGCAGGCGGCGAACATGTCGGCGGCGGAGACTACGCGCAGGGTTTTTACTCCGTCGATGTCTGGCAGGGCGGAAGGTCCGAGCACAAGGGTGGTGTCCCAGCCTTTGGCGCGGGCGGCGGCGGCTACGGCGCAGCCCATTTTGCCCGTCGAGGGGTTGCTAATGAAGCGCACAGGGTCGAAATATTCGCGGGTGGGGCCCGCCGTCACCAAACATCTGATTTTTTTCATGGGGCGAATCTTACTAGAAATTTTTTTCAAAAAAAGCATTTTTTGAAAATGCTGGCTTGCGCGACAGCTTCGAACGGCGCAATATTGTACGATGTTGAATTAAAAATGACGGCGGACTCACAGGGAAAAAACAGGGCGGCGATGCTTTCGGTAGGAGCGGCGGCGGCACTCGTCGCGCTGAAAATGGCGGTCGCAATTTCGACGGGCAGCCTGGGCATTTTGTCGGAAGCTTTGCACTCCGCGCTCGATTTGGTAGCCGCCGCCGTGACGTGGGTTGCCGTGCGCCTTTCCGACAAGCCCGCCGACAAAGAGCACAATTTCGGACACGGCAAGATAGAGAATTTTTCCGCGCTCATAGAGGCTCTGCTTCTGCTTATCACATGCGGCTGGATTATCTACGAGGCGGTGGCGCGGCTGATTTTAAAGCACTCCGCAATCGAGGTCGGCTTTTGGAGCTTCGCGGTTGTGATTGCATCAATCGCCGTGGACGTGGGGCGTTCGCGCGCGCTGATGAAGGCGGCAAAAAAGTACAGAAGTCAGGCGTTGGAGGCTGACGCGCTCCACTTTTCCACCGACATTTGGAGCTCGGCGGTGGTGTTTTTCGGCGTGGCAGGCTCGTTCTTGGGCTTCCATTCGGCGGACGCAATAGCGGCACTCGCGGTTGCGATAATCGTGATTTGGGTCTCGATAAAACTTTCGTCGCGGGCGATTGACGAGCTTTTGGACAAAGCCCCCGACGGACTGCGCGAAAAGGTTTCGTCGCTCATAGGCGACGTTGACGGCGTGATAAAATCGCACGACCTGCGTGTAAGGGCGTCGGGGAACGTGTACGTTATAGACGTAAACATTCACGTTGACGCGTCGCTTTCGATTGTTGAGGCGCACGAAATTTCCGAGCGGGTCGAGCGCGTTTTGAGGGCGAATATCGGCAGGTCGATAATCAACGTCCACGTCGAACCGCAATGGTAGGGTTAGGCATTGCCCAAGTCCCGATTGGGCTTGTGAAGCTGGCGGATAAATGCGTTTCGCTTGTTGCGGCTTGGTCACGTACGCCAGTACGCTCCCTGCGCCTCACTGCGCAAAGCCGCATTTTTTCGCTCAGCTTGACAAGCCTAAGCAGCGCGGCGTTGCCGCGCATTGAGTTTTTAGAAATTGTTTGCGGATTGCCGTTTTTGAAAAAATGCTTCCGCATTTTTTTATAATATAAGTGCGGCTTGCGTCCAGCTTCACAAGCCCAAAAAAAACTTGGGCTATCCACTAATCCCCATCACCACTTTTGCCAGTGGACTTTGGCGGGGGTGTAGCGCGGGGCGTCAAGCTCGGGCGACTCCGCTGGATAGCCGAGAATTATCAACGCCATCGGCGCTATGTTTTTCGGCATTCCGAAAAGCCTGCGGATAGCCTCCATGCGCTCCTTTTCGGGCGCAACACCGCACCAGCACGTGCCAAGCCCTAGCTCTTTTGCGCGTATCAAAATGTTCTGCGCGGCGGCGGAGCAGTCGTACTCGTAGTAGCCGCCGCAGGGGGTTGAGAACTGTTCGTCCAAGTCGCCGCAAACGATTATCGCGGAATGCGCGTCTTTGACCGACTCGCAGTAGGGGTGCGCTTTCGTGAGGGCGTCCAAGACCGAGTCTTCGGTCGCCACAACAAAACGCCACGGCTGTTTGTTCATCGCCGACGGCGCGTGCATTGCGGCGTCCAAAATGTCTTCGATTTGCTCTTTCGAAACGCGCTTCGACGAGTCGTAGGCTCTGACGGAGCGTCTGGTAAAAACGGCTGTATCCTTTTTCATAATAGACGAGTTTATCGGAAAAATTTTGCGCCATGCAACAAAAAACGCCGCCCGAAAATCGGGCGACGCCAATACTATCTTATGAAAAAAAGGAGTTATGCCCTTCTTCTGCGGTAGACCGCAATCGCCAGCGCAATGCCGCCGAAAATCGCCGCCCATTCGGCGGGTTCGGGGATAGCCGCCGTCAGCCAGCCGTTCACAAGTTTCGCCGTTCCGATGTAGCTCGAATCGTCCATGCCCGAATAGAGCTTGACGAGCGCAAGTTCGGATTCGGTCGCGCTATCGCCGACAAAAATCGCGTTTTCCCTGAAATTGAAGATAGCCAAGCCGTTGTCGTTCTTGAATTTCAGCGTGTCGTCAACCGAAACGAGCCTCAGCACCGCGTCTTCGTTTGCGAGAACGATGTTAGCAACTTTGTCGTTTATGTTGTTGATGAACTCCAACGAAATGTCGCCGCCGATAATCAAAGTGCCCGATTTCGTGCCCGTAAACACAATCGGAATAGCTCCGCCCGCCCGCGAGGTTTTGTACATCTGGTTGAGCGTGATTGTGCCGTCGTTGACGAGAATGAAACGCTGGTTTGTGCCGGACAAATTCAGGTTGCTGTTGTCGAGCGTGAACGAAGCGCCGCCGTTTACCTGAACTTTGTTTTTGATATCCCATACGCCGTTGTCGGACAGCGTCGAGTTGCCGATGATTTTAATGCCGTCGCCGGTCGTCTGTACGAGCTTGCCGCCCGTGCTGATAATAGAGCCGAATTCGAGGTCTTTTGTCGCGGTAACCGTGCCGCCCGAAATATTGATAGCGGCGGTTGTTCCGAACTTTGTGTCGTCGGCAAAAACAACGTTGCCGTCGATGACGTCGATGCTTGCGCCGTTCGAGAACGTCGTGCCGCCCGCGACGTTGAGCGTGCCGCTTGTCGTAATGCTGCCCGCTACCGTGCCGCCTGCGTTGATGTTGTAGGTTGCGCCGCTATCGACGATTGCCTGACCGCCTTTTTTCAAAGTCAGCGCGCCCGCGTTTGTATACGAGCCCATAACGTTTATTATGCCGTTCTGCTCGACTGTTTGCGCGCCGTTCCACGCAACCTCGGCATTTGCCGCCACGTTTATCGACGCAGCATTCGGCGTATAATTGTAGCCGGTAGAGCCTATGATCGCGCCGTTCGCCGTCGTCACGTTAGCCTTGACGTTTTCGAACGAAATGCTTTGGATTTGGTTGTTCGGCGCGATCGCCATGCTCCATAATTCAAAGATGCCGAATTTCAAATTCGCCGTGGCGTTTTTTCCGCCGACCGAATTTGTAATCTTAAGGTTTGCGAGGTTCATGTAGAACTTGCCCGCAAAGTTCATTGCGTCGGCCTCGCCAGATTCCGCGGCAATGTCGATAATGCCGCTGTTCGCGCCGTTTTGATAGGGCCCGAAGAAGTGTATGTACGACGCAGTGGACGACATTGACTTCATGGTGTTGTCTTTTTTGCCGAAGAAGTGGTAGTTTTTGAGCGTTTCGTCTACCGATAAAACAACGTCGTCGCCCGGGTTCGAGCTGACAACGCTGTTATGTTGCGCCTCGCCCGAGACCGCCGAACCGTTTATTGTTACAGTTGCGGCGAAAGCGGAGGACGCCGCAAGCGCGCATGATAGTATGAGGTATTTTTTCATTGATGTGGTTTTCTCCTTTTCGTTATTTATAATACAATAAAAACAAAAGTTTGTATAAGCAAGGGAAATCCGACATTCGCTTTGTTCTTTATCCTCCGATTCTTGGACTATTTTGACTTTTTTAAACAAACGCACATTTTCCCCGCCTTTTGCCGCGCAAAAAACGCCCTCCGTTTCCG
>JAJXPD010000077.1 GCA_021641325.1 Opitutales bacterium | reverse complement strand
CGCCCAGACCGCTCGCGTACGAAAGTACGCCACGCGCCCTGTGCGCACAGGAAAGCCACCCTTATGAAAGCACTTTGACGCGCCTAACAAGTGAGCGCACGGCGCGGAAGATTTTTAAGTTGCGCTGGGATAAAAGTTAAGTAGGGCGTTTCGCGAGTGTCTCAGACTGCTCGCGTACGTTAGTACGCCACGCACCCTGAGCCACTCGCAAAGCCACTCTTATAGGGGCATTTTGACGCCCCTAAAGGCGGCGCGTTATAGCACCGTTGATGCGGCGTTTCCCCGCACAGTCAGACCGCTCGCGTACGAAAGTACGCCACGCGCCCTGCCTGTGCGTGAAAGCCGCCGCCTGAACGGCACTCTAACGCGCCTAAAATTACAGTGCAGACGCACGAAGATTTTTAGAGTGCGCTGGGAGAAAAGAAGAGTTTACAAAAAAGCGGAGAATCCATGTTTGCGGATTTCCGCTTTTTCTTTTTCCGCGCGTAGCGCGTCTATTTTAATTGGTTTCTTCGTTAAATATCGCATATCCCAACGCCAGTAATTGCCGTAGGCAATACGAACTGATACAGAAAAGGCGCGGTTATAGCCGCGCCGCATTATTACAGAAAGGGGCGAAGCTCCGACGACCGGCGCGGCTCGCGCCCGCGCGTAGCGCGTCTATTTTTATTGGTTTCTTTCTTATGTATGCAATTTCCCAACGCGAGTAATTGGCGAAGTCAATACGAACTAATCGGGGAAAGCGGCAAGTATACTTGCCGCGCATAATCATCATAAGGAACGAAGTTCCGTAGGGTGGCGCACCTTGCGCCTGTGCGTTAAATGGCAGGGGCGGGGGGACTCGAACCCTCGACCAACGGTTTAGAAAACCGCTGCTCTATCCGCTGAGCTACGCCCCCATCGGGGTTGCCGCCGAATGCGTCGGCGTATCCTCGTTTAAGCCGACAATTAATGCGCATCGCCCGCCGACTTGCAAGAAAAAATTTTAATCAACATTTTTGTGGACACGTTGCGGCTTTTTAAATAGGGTTGCCCGCGGATTAAATTTTAAGGCTTTGCGCCTTTTATCTTAGCAGGATTTATAACATTATGGCAAAACAGAAAATACCAATAACTATTATAAACAAGGACGACAAGGCTCTCGAAACCGCCTTGGGCATGGTAAACAAGCAGTTCGGGGAAGGCTCGCTCATCAGGCTCGGCGAAGCGTTCAAGATGAATGTCGAAACCATAAGCACGGGCTCGATAGCGATAGACCTCGCGCTTGGCGTCGGCGGGCTTCCGCGCGGCAGAATCGTCGAAATTTACGGGCCCGAATCTTCGGGAAAAACCACTCTCTGTCTTTCGCTCATAGCGGAGGCGCAGCGAAGGGGCGGCAACGCGGTGTTCATCGACGTCGAGCACGCTCTCGACCCCAAGTACGCGAAAGTCGTCGGCGTCAACCTCGAAAACCTTATGGTTTCCCAGCCCGAATGCGGTGAGGACGCCCTCAACATCGCCGAAACCCTTATCCGTTCGGGCGCAATCGACGTCGTTGTGATAGACTCCGTCGCCGCGCTCGTTTCGCGTCAGGAGCTTGAAGGCCAGATGGGCGACACTACCGTGGGCTTGCAGGCGCGCATGATGAGTCAGGCAATGCGCCGCCTCACCGCGGCAATCAGCAAGACCAAGTGCATCTGCGTCTTCACAAACCAAATCCGCGAGAAAATCGGGGTGATGTTCGGCAACCCCGAAACAACCCCCGGCGGACGCGCCCTGAAATTCTTTGCGTCGGTGCGCATCGACATTCGCAGAATCGGGCAGATTAAAGACCCCTCGGGCAAGGTTGTGGGCAACCGCACGAAAATCAAGGTCGTCAAAAACAAGGTTGCGCCGCCGTTTACCGAATGCGAATTCGACATTATGTACGACGAAGGCATTTCCAAGACGGGCAGCCTTATCGACCTCGGCATTGAGCAGAAGATTCTCGAAAAGAAAGGCGCGTGGATTTCCTACGACGGCGAGCTTATCGGGCAGGGGCGCGAGGCGGCGAAAGCGTACCTCATGCAGCACCCCGAAGTATGCGACAAGATACGCGCGGCGATTGAGGGCAACACCACGGTCGTCGGCGGCATGACTCTCGGCGAAGAAGAGGCTGAGGGTTAGACATTGCCCAAGCTTTTTTTGGGCTTGTGAAGCTGGGCGCGAGCCGCGCCACTCTTATCTTGGGGGCTTTGCCCCCATGGGGTGGATTTCGCGTTGCGAAATTCACCACCCGCTCCCCCCTTAGCCAGAGTGCGGTACGCTCCCTGCGCCTCGCTACGCAAAGCCGCATTTCTTCGTTCAGCTTGACAAGCCTAAGCAGCGCGGCAGGCTGGAGCCTGCACGCCGCAGAGGGGGCTGCCGCCCCCAAAAGGCGGTTTTCGCTACCGCGAAAATTTCCGCCTGTCCCCCCGCGCACAGCCGCGCATGAAGTTTTTTAGATTAGTATGCGGATTGCCGATTTCTTAAAAAATGCTTTCGCATTTTTTTGTATTAGCTTTATGAAAAGGCAAAACACTAAGGGGCTGTTTCTCTCTGGCGTTTTCTCAAAACAAAAAACCGCGCTCCGTTGGGAGTGCGGTTTGTGTTTTTATTTGTCGCGCGTTGTGTTGTTTGCGCGGCGGGGTTTACCACTTGAATTTTTTGCCGCTGGCGTCGTAGTCCATCGTTGAGAGCGGCGCGTTTTCGGGCGTCTTGATTTCAACCCCTGGGACGCTCGGCTCTTTCACGCGGATTGTGCCGATTTTATAGCGTTTGTGTCCGTCCGTCGGCAGGTCGAGCGGAAGCGCGATTTGCGGAGTGCCGTCGCGCATGCCCACCGAGACGTAGACGTCGTACTTGCCCGCCTTTGTTGCGGGAACTACGGGCGCGCCGTAGAATTCCGCGCCGTCGCGCTTTTCCATATTGAGCGTAAATTCGTTGAAGAATTCCTTGGGGTTGAGGAAGCCGATGTTGAATGTCTTTGTGCTCGAAACGACTTTTTCTTTGCCCTTTTCCGCCACGGGGAGTGTCGAGAGGTTCAGTGTGTCGTCAACGAGAACCGCCACTATGCCGCCTTTTTTGTCCTTGATTGTGATTGTCGCGTATCCGCCCGCGTAGAACGGCGCGACGCCCACGTTTGCCCACGCGAAGCGCACGGGGAAGCGTTCGCCGATTTCAACCGACTTCGGCATTTCGAGCGACTTCAAATTGAGTCTGTATCCGAGTCTCAAATTGATGCGTTCGATTGACTTCCTGTTTTCCTTGTAGAACTGTTCGGGCCACCAGTGGATTGAGAGGAAAGAGCAGTGGTAGGCTTCCACGCTGTTTTCGAGCCATTCGCCCTTCCACGCGCCGCGGGCTTTTGAAAGTCCGTAGTGCTCGTGTTCGACGATTACGGGCATTGTCGGCCAGTATTTTCCCGCGAGTCCGTCGTGGTACCACGACGCCTTTTTGTGCCCCTTTTTGTTGGGGTTCGGGGCTTCGGGAATGTCAACCAGAATCGAGTCGTCGCGAAGCGAGACGCCCTTTGCGCGGGCGTAGTCGAGCACGGGGAATTTTTCCTGTTCCTTCCAGCCGTCTACGTCGTCGCTAATGCAGAGTTGCGTCTTTTTGAAGTATTTCGTGTAGATGTCGATTTGCAGCTTGACCGCCTTTATTTGCACGTCGCGGGGAAGCCTGCTGCTTGCGCCCGTGTGTCCTTCGCCCCAGAGTCCGAAAGTGCCGATGTCGATAAACGCAACGTTCGGGTTGCCGTCGTAGCGGGCGGCGAGGTTCTTTATGAGGCGTTCGAGGTGTTCGAGATAAATGGGGTCGAGATAGTCGGGTTCCCAGCATGCGCCGTTGGGGTCGGGCCCGCGGCGGACTGTGAACTGTACGCCTTTGCAGCCCTTGTCTTTAAGCCACTTGGGTGTCGCCCACGGAATCCAGTGTTCGCAGCAGTTTATGCGGATTGCGAACTGTTTGCCGCTTTGCACATAGCGTTGCGCGGGCGTGTCGAAGACCGACCAGTTGTATTCTCCCTCTTTGGGCTCTACAAAAGCCCACGGAATGCGCATGTACTGCACGTTTGCCCCCGGAAACCAGTCGAGAGAGTCGGACGGTTTCAGGTAGTAGCCGTAGTTGCCCGTTCTGCCAGAATAGTAGTGGTGCACCCAGCCCATTCCGGGGTTTACGAGGGGCTTTTTGTTGTCCTCAAATTTGTATTCCACGCGGTTGTCGCCGACTTTCGAAACGTCGGGTCTCGACGCGCATCCGAACGACAGCATTGCCGTTGCGGCGCAGAACGTTGCAAGGGTGAGTCTTGTCATGTATGTTTTCTCCTTCTATCTATATATTTATTGTGTCAAATTTGAATAAAAAGCGTTTTTTTCGCCGAAAAGTCAAGCGCTACCGTTTAAACTTTGCAAAGAACGCCTGCCCCGCAAGACCTCCCGTTATCGGGTAGATTGCCCCGTCCGCGTTTTTGAGAATGCCGTTCGGCACGACTCCGCATTCGCCGAAAATTCCGTCGAGGTACACGACCTTGTCGAGCTTTTTGCCCTGCGGAATTTTTACCGAGCCGTTGTCGGTAATGAACACAAAGAACATGCCGTCGCCCTGCGGACGCACCGCAGAGTACGCGTCGGCGGACATGTGCGCGGTCGGGCTTTGGTAGACTCCTTTTTCGAGTTTTCTTTCCGAAAGCGGCGTGTTGTTGAGGTTCTCCCACACGGGGATAAGTTTTGCGAGCTTCACGCGGGCTGCGATGTCGCGTATCGATTTTGCGTACGGTGCTGTGTTGTAGCCGCCGTAGCGTCCGAAGAACGCGGTCCACGCGCCGGCCTTTGCGGCGGCTGACGCCGTTGCGCGCACTTTTTGCTCGGCAAATTCGGCGGGGCACGAGTTCCCCACGTCGCGCTTTGTGAACAGCCCCGACTTGAAGATTCGGGCGTCGTTGACAAAAGCCGTTCCGCGCCCCTCCGCCCAGATGAAGTCGGGCATGTATTTTTTTACGTCCGCGCCCTTCGATTTTATGAATTCGCTTTCGGCGTGTCTAATCCAGTCGTGGTAGATGTCGTATGGTTCTACTATGAATTTCGCCTGCGGATTTTTCGCGCGGGCGCGTTCCATGAGGGCGCGGTAGAATTCGAAATAGCCCTCGAAATATGTGGGGTAGTCGTGCTTGATTCCCGCGCGTTCGGGCGTTCCGTCGAAGCCCGTCCAGTGGGAGAGGGTGGTTTGCCTGTTTCTGTTTTTCGATTTTTCGACGTATATGTTGAAGTCGCCGTAGGGCTGCGGAACGTCCCACGAGAATCCCGCGAATTTGAAGCGGGGGTTGCGCTTTTCGATTTTTTCGACGCGCTCGAAAATCCTTTTTATTATGATGTCGTGAACCGCCTTTTGCTGCATGTCGAGCTGCATGCTCACTTGGTTTTTGTTGAAGAACCAGCCCGTCGCCATGTTCTGCGGGAACGGCTTTTCGGGAAAGGCGACTGCGCAGAGGCTTTCGATTTTCGCGATTTCCTCTTTTGTGTATTTTTTCGACAGGTCGATTGTCCGCCGATACGCCGCGTATTCGGGCGTTTCAATCACGAAAGTCATGCCGTCGGAGAGCGGATTCCTTTCCATGCCCTCCTTGTACATTACGCATGTGTGCCCCACGTTTTTGCAGTATTGCAGAATTTCGGCAGGCGTCGAGTTCCACGCAAGCCCGAAATAGTTTCTGAAATCTTCGGGCGCGTATTTTTGCATATCCGCGTTTTCCGCCCCGATTGCGCTTGCGCACAGGGCAAGCGTTAGACAATTTGCAATAAGAAACCTCCGCAACATCTTTTTCATTCGGAAAATATTGCGGAGCTTTGCCTGAATGTCAAAAAAATTACGCGCGGGTTTTGAAGCCGAGGCGTTTGAGCTGCGTTGCAAAGCCTTTCGGAAGCGGCGAGTTTATCTCGACTTTCCCGACCCCGTCGCAGCCCGTCTCCGCGCCGTCGAAAGTTATTTTCGACAGGTGGATTGAAATGTGCGGGTAGAGCGGACGCTCCTCTTCGCCGAAGCCTATTTTGTAGCGTTCCTCTTTTAGGTCGGACATATAGACGTGCGGCGTGCGCGAGTACAGCTGCTCCCCTATTACTTTCAGCCCGTTTTCGTTTGCGTGCACGCGTATTTGGTGCGGGCGCACTGTGCGCGTCGTCGCCCGCCAGAGCTGGAACGCGCCGACGGTTTCGACTATCTCGAAGCGCGTCCGCGCCTTTTTCCCGAATCTGTGCGAGACAAGCCACACGGGGCGTTCCTCGTGCATGAGAATGGGCAGGTCGGCGTCGAAGACGTCTTCGAGGGGCTTTACGGGTTTTGCCAGCAGCAGGTACTGAAATTCCATAGCCTCCGACCACATTGCGTTGCGCATTTTTACCGACGTATCCTTGTCGCACGCGACCACCGCCGCGCCCGATATTTCGAAATCGACTTGGTTGACCGCGTAGGGCGAGACTATACCGAGCCGCTTGAATTCGGGCTTTTCGGGCGTGTCGCGCATGGCGAGCATTACCGACTTGCCTTTCGGCGAGCCGAGGTACGAGTCCAGCAAAATGCCTGCGGGTTTGTCGAGCGCGACAAAGTGCGGCGCGTTTGCCGCAAGCACGTCGAGCCTCAGCGGGTTTTCGCCGAGCACTCCTGCGGGAAATCCGATTTTCTGCGGCATTATTTTTCGTCGGGGAATTTTGCCGCCAAGACCTCTTCGGTCTGCCTCCTGCGGAAGTCGGCGAGTTTTTGCGCGTAGCCGGCGTCGGAAAGGGCAAGTATCTGCAACGCCGACACCGCCGCGTTTACCGCGCCCGCCTTGCCTATCGCGAGCGTCATAACGGGTATTCCGCGCGGCATTTGAACCGTCGAAAGAAGCGAGTCCATTCCGTCGGTCGCCCAGCCTTTCATGGGCACTCCAAGCACGGGCAGCTGCGTGTGCGCCGCAAGCACTCCCGCAAGATGCGCCGCGCCGCCCGCGGCGGCTATAATTACTTTCACGCCGCGCTCCATCGCCGTGGACGCTATTTCGCACGCCTTTGCGGGAGTGCGGTGCGCGCTTGCGATGTTGCGCTCGTAGGGGATTCCGAATTTTTCGAGGGTCGCGGCGCAGTGCTGCATTGTGTCCCAGTCGCTGACGCTTCCCAAAACTATGCTTACAAGAGGTTTGTTTTCCATGTCCATTTCGATTTTTGCCGCGCATTTTTTCACAAAATTTTTTCGATTGCAATATTTATAAAAACGGACGATTTTTCCGCATAATCGCAGTTTTTTATATGGAAGATTTAATGAATTGGGTTGCGGCAAATTCCGTCGCAGTGTCGGCGGGCTTGCTGCTTTTGGCGTATGTGTTTATCGCCGCCGAAATCGTTTCGAAATCGGTCGTGGCTCTCGTGGGGGCGTGCTTGGCGATTCTCTTGGGGCTTGTGGGGCAGACGAAATCCCTTCCCGACGGCTCTCCCAACCCGAACTATTTTGTAAATTTCATAGACTTCAACGTCATATTCCTGCTGATTGCGATGATGATTATTGTCTCAATCACGACCCGCAGCGGAATCTTCACCTACCTTGCCAACGCAATCATGAAGAAGACGCGCGGACGCCCCGTGCTCATTCTGGTTTCGCTCGGGCTTTTTACCGCGCTTGTCAGCGCGTTTCTCGACAACGTAACGACCGTCATTCTCGTCATGCCTATTACTTTCGCGATTTGCAAAAAGCTCGACGTCCCCTGCGTGCCGTTTCTGCTTACCGAAATTTTCGCCTCGAACATCGGCGGCACGGCGACTCTCATTGGCGACCCTCCGAACATCATTATCGGAAGCGCGGCGGGGCTGTCGTTTGTCGATTTTCTCGAAGAGCTTACGGGAATCGTGTTCGCGATATTTTTCGCGACGGTTCTGTTTCTTGCGTTCGCGTTCAGGCACTCGCTCAAAACTACCCCAGAACGCATGGCGCAGATTGCGAAAATCGACAACTCATTCTCGAAAATCGTCGATATGCGCCTTACGGTGCGTTCGCTGCTCGTGCTGTTTCTTGTGATTGCGGGCTTCATGCTCCACGGCATTCTCAAAATCGAAACGTCGGTCGTCGCGCTTTTCGGCGCGAGCATTTTGCTGATTTTCGAAAAGCCCGCCGACATCTTCAAGGAGGTCGAATGGAACACGATTTTCTTCTTCATCGGGCTGTTTGTAATAGTCGGCGGCTTGGAGGCGTCGGGCGGCATAAAGCTCATGGCCGAGGAAGTTCTGAAAATTACGCACGGCTCGCAGTCGGCGACGGCTCTGATGATTCTGTGGGCGTCGGGCGTGATTTCCGGCGTGATTGACAACATTCCCTACACCGCGACCATGGCTCCCATGATTTCCGAAATCCGCAATTCCATGGGCGCGGAATATGCCCTCCCGCTCTGGTGGTGTCTCTCGCTCGGCGCGTGCTTGGGCGGAAACATGACCCTAATCGGCGCGGCGGCAAACGTCATAGTTTCCGAAAACGCGGCAAAGCACGGCTGCCCGATTTCGTTCATGCAGTTTTTGAAAAACGGGGTAGTTGTGGTTCTAATCTCCCTCTCGATATCGACTGTCTACATATCCCTCCGCTTCTTAGGCGCGTGAAAATGCCGTTGATGCGGCGTTTCGCGAGTGTCTCAGACTGCTCGCGTACGTCAGTACGCCACGCACCCTGAGCCACTCGCAAAGCCACCGCCTGAACGGCATTTTGACGCGCCTGAATAGTGAGTGCTGGCGCACGAAGTTTTTTTAGAATGCGCTGGGGGAAAAGTAGAGTAGGGCGTTTCGTCAGTTGTCTAATGTTTGCGGAAAGCCGCGTACGCCACGCACCCGCAAGCGCGTGAAAGCCACCGCCTGAACGGCACTCTAACGCCCCTAAATTTACAGCGCACGGCGCAGAAGATTTTTAGAATGCGTTGGGATAAAAGTGGAGTTGGGCGGTTTGCGGCGAATCCATGTTGTGAAATTTTCGCTCTTTTCTCCGCGCAAAGCGCGTCTATTTTGATTGGTTTCTTGCAAACATTCAGCAATCCCTAACGCCAGTAATTGGCGAAGCCAATACGGGACTAAACAAGAAAAGCGGCAAGTATACTTGCCGCGCATTATCACAGAAAGGAACGAAGTTCCGTAGGGAGGCGCGACTCGCGCCCTGCAGCCTGCTAGATGGCGGCGAGGCCTTTTTCGGCGGTTCTGATGCGGTAGGCTTGTTCGACGGGCATGACGAAGATTTTGCCGTCGCCGATTTTGCCTGTGTGGGCTGATTTGAGGATAGTTTCGACGGTTTTGTCTACCATGTCGGCGGGCACGCAGATGTCGAGGACGATTTTTGGGAGGAGTTCCACGGTATATTCGCTGCCGCGGTAGATTTCGGAGTGTCCTTTTTGTCTGCCGAAGCCTTTAACTTCCGAGACGGTCATTCCGTCGATTCCGATTTCGGCGAGGGCTTCTTTTACTTCGTCGAGTTTGAAGGGTTTGATAACCGCTTTAATCATCTTCATATGAAAAATCTCCCGTATTTTAGAGTTATCGGAGCTATTGTCGTTGGGGAAAATGTTTTCATTAGTCGGCGGAAAAGTCAAACGAAAGCGGCGGGG
>JAJXPD010000001.1:31239-42608 GCA_021641325.1 Opitutales bacterium | reverse complement strand
GCCCCGCGCCGCAGCCCGCAAGCATAGCGGCCCCCGCCGCGACCGCGAAAAAAAACGGCGCGGCGAACGCGCAAAAAATGTCGGTTTTCGGCGCGAGAAAAACAACGGAGCAGGCGCGATGAACAGCGGGAACGACATCTTCGAAATTTTC
The DNA here is from genome assembly GCA_021641325.1 of Opitutales bacterium. Lineage (GTDB taxonomy): Bacteria > Verrucomicrobiota > Verrucomicrobiia > Opitutales > Intestinicryptomonadaceae > Merdousia. The sequence continues at coordinate 42,457 of JAJXPD010000001.1, read as the reverse complement.
TCCGACACGCTCGAGCCCGATGCAATCGCGGAACTGCGCGAAACGGAGACGTCGAAACGCGCGGCGTTCATTCTCGAACGCGGGCGGCTGACCGAAAGCGAAATAGCCCGCAGGCTCGCGGAGTTTTCGGGAATCAGGGAGGGCAAAGCCCCGACGCCCGCAAAAAATCCCACCGAGCGCGTGCCGCTTAGGATAATCTCGGAGTACGCCTGCATGCCGTGCGACGACGGCGCTCTCGCGGTTTCGTGGCCACCCTCCCCCGACGCGTCGAAGTGGATTGCGGCAATCACGGGCAAAAAGCCCGAATGGAAAATAGTGCCGACAAACGCGCTCGACGCCGCGCTCTCGGAGGCGTTCGGAGTAGGCGCGGAAAGCTTCGACGGCGACTCCGACGACGACTTCTCCGACATCGACGACGTCGACGCGCAGGAGGACGAAAACGCCGCCGTCATAAAATTCGTCAACGAGCTTGTCGCCCGCGCAAAGTCCGACCGCGCGACGGACATTCACATCGAGCCGCAGAAAAACGCGCTCGCAATCAGGTTCAGAATCGACGGAAACCTCGTGCCGCTGAAACTGCCCGAAACCGTTTCGCGCTTCAAGGACGCGGTGGTGTCGCGCATAAAAATCATGGCGCGGCTGAACATTTCGGAAAAACGCCGCCCGCAGGACGGCCGCATTACCTTTGCGACAAAAGACGGCGGAGAAATCGACATACGCGTTTCGAGCCTGCCGACGATTTTCGGCGAAAGCGTCTCCCTGCGACTGCTCTCGCAGAAATCGCGCCCCGTTACGATAGAGGACTTGGGCTTCATGCCCGACGACGCCGCGAAAATCGCAGTCCCCCTCTCGCGGCCGCACGGAATAATTTTGGTGACAGGCCCCACGGGTTCGGGAAAATCGACTACGCTCACCGCGTTTATCCGCCGCCTCCGCGCTCCCGAAATCCGCATAATCACGGTGGAAGACCCCGTGGAATACGAGGTCGAGGGCGTCAACCAGACGCAGGTTCACCCCGAAATCGGGCTGACGTTCTCGTCGGTTCTGCGCTCGGTTCTGCGCCAAGACCCCGACGTCATAATGGTAGGCGAAATCCGCGACAGGGAGACCGCCGACATCGCAATCCGCGCGTCGCTTACGGGACACCTTGTGCTGAGCACGCTCCATACAAACGACGCCGCGGGCGCGCTCACCCGCCTTGTCGACATGGGAATAGAGCCGTTCCTGATTGCCTCGTCCGTCGAGATGATTTTGGCGCAAAGGCTCGTGCGCAGGCTCTGCCGCTGCGCCGTCCGCGCCGACATTCCGCGCGGGGTGCTTGCAAACAGCCTCGCGGCTCTCGGCGTGCGCGAAGACGAATCGCGTTTTGCCGAGCTTGTCAAACGCCCCGAAGGCTGCGACAAATGCAGGGGGATAGGCTATTTCGGGCGGATAGGAATTTTCGAAGTTCTCCTTTGCGACGACGAAATCCGCGCAATGATTTCCTCGCGCGCGACCGCCCGCGACATCGCCGAACTTGCAAAATCGCGCGGAATGCGCACGCTCTGCGAATGCGGCTGGGAGCTTGTCAAACGCGGCTCGACTTCGCTCGAAGAAATCATGTACTACGCAACGCAGTCGGAGGGAAACAATGCCCGAATTTAAGTACAGGGCAAGCGACGCGGCGGGAAAAATCCGCACGGGGAAAATCGACGCGGCGGACGCAAAAACCGCGGCTCTCGGACTGTCCGCGTCGGGGCTGACGCCGCTTTCCGTCCGCGCAACGGCAACACAGGCGACGAAGTCGGAAAAAACTCCCAAAAAATCGGGCGGAGAGAAGTCCGCGCTCGCTCTCGTGAAAAAGCTGAAACAGCTCTGCGGTGGCGGCGGAATGCCCGTGGGCGACGCGCTGAAATCGCTCTCCGTGCGCTCTCTCGACCCGCGCGTAAAGGGGCTCTCCCGCGAGCTGTACGCGGAACTGAGCGAAGGCAAAACGCTCGCCGCGGCAATGTCCAAACGCCCCGAAACTTTCGACGCGTCCGTCGTGCACCTCGTCGAGGCGGGCGAATCTACGGCAAACCTCGGCTTCGTTTTCGACAACATCATAGAGTACATCGAGGAGCGCGGCAAACTGCGGGCGACAATCGTGTCCGCCCTCGCCTACCCAGCGTTTTTGTGCGCAACGGCGTCGGCGGTCGTGCTGTTGTTTTTGTTTTTCATGCTCCCGCGCATAAAGTCGATGATGGCGAACATGGGCGCGCCCGAAAACTTCGCCATAAAAATGATGAACTTTATTGGCGACGCGCTGACGGTAGGCGTGCCCGCCTTTGTCTTCGCGGCGGGAGCGGCAGTCGTCGCCCTGAAATTCTACGGCAAAACTCCCGCGGGACGCGCGAAAATAGACGCAAACATTTTGAAAACGCCGATAATCGGAAAAATCGCGTTCGACGCCGACATTTGCAGAATCTCGAAGCTTGCGGCAACACTCTTCGCGTCGGGCGTCAACGCCACGGAAACGTTCAGGCTCGCCGAAAAGACAATCTCAAACGCCGAACTCGCCGCGCGTTTCAGGCAGTTCAGAACGGCAGTAAACGACGGCGCGCCGATTTCGGCGGCGCTACAAAAATTCGGGCTTCTCGACGACGAAGACGTAGACGTCGTCGCGGTCGGAGAGCGCACGGGAAGCCTCGTTTCGGCGTTCGGAGAGCTTGCGTCGGCGCATTCGGCGTCGCTCGGACGCAGGATAAAAACGGCGACCTCCGCGCTCGGCGGGCTTGCGCTCGGAACGGCGTTTCTGCTTATTTTCACGTTTGCGGCGGGCATTGTCACAAGCATTCTGGGGCTAAGCCAGGGGCTTGTCGCAAAATAGCCCGCAGGCAAGACCGCGCAAAATCCGCAAAAATCCCGAACTCAAAAGTTATCCGAATCGGATAAAAAAACGCATTTGCACACACGCCGGACGCTAAACGCGCTGGTTCATGTCGGAGGCGGGATTTTCCTCGGACGGCGTGCCAACCCTCCGCGCGGGGACGCCCGCAACTGTCGTATGCGGCGCGACGTCGTCGAGAACTACGCTTCCCGCGCCGATTTTCGCGCCCCTACCTATTGTGATATTGCCGATGAGCTTTGCGCCCGCGCCGATTAGCACGCCCGACATCACCTTCGGGTGGCGGTCGCCCGTTTCGTTGCCCGTGCCGCCGAGGGTTACCTCGTGGAGAATCGAAACGTTGTCCTCGACGATGCTCGTTTCGCCCGCGACAAACGACGTCGCGTGGTCGAGCAGAATGCCGCCGCCGAAACGCGCCGCAGGGTGAATGTCGACGCCGAAAATTTCGCTCGAAAGGCTTTGCAAGTAGTACGCCAGCGCCTTGCGCCCCCTGTTCCAGAGGTAATGCGAAACGCGGTGGGTCGTGATGGACTGGAAGCCCTTGAAATAAAGAATCGGGTTGAGGTACGACGCGCACGCGGGGTCGCGCGAGCGGATTGCGAGAATGTCGGAAACGATGTTGCGGCGTATCGATTCGTCGGCGGCGAAAGCCTCGGCGAAAATCGCTTGGAAGTCGTCGGAGGAAACCGCGTTGCGGCCGAGCTTGCGCGAAATGCGCCACGCCACGGAGTCGAACAAATCGCGCCTGTCGAGCACGGCGGCGCGCAAAAGCGGCGCAAGAACCGGCTCGCGTTCGGAAATTTCCGCCGCCTCGCTCCTTATCGAGAGCCAAACGGAATCGGCGCGTTGTTGCAAATCTTCCATAATTATTCAGTCCATACTGGAATTATCGGCGGGCGATTTCAACACTAAATTATCCCCGCGACGCCGTTTATTTAATTGAAATGGAAAAAAAACGCGGCATATTGGACGCCATGAAAAAAATTTGCTTTGCACTTTTGGCGTCGGCGCTCCTCGCGGGCTGCTCGATAACGCAGGAAATGAAGGAAAACGCGAGCTTCGACGGGCTTGAAACTTTCTACGTCGCGGCTCCCGCGGGAACGAACGACGTGTTCGCGCAGACGGGCAACGCCGCCGAAACAGACGCCGCGCTGAAAGCGGCGGTCGCCGAGAACCTCAAAGAAAAGGGCTTCGTCGAAGTGTCAGACCCAAAGGAGGCGCAGATAGTCTTCCGCCCCCTCTGGAACGCGACGCACGGCCGCGCCGATTTCGACGACGACAACAACCCCGACAAGCAGCATACCGCCCTTTCGATAGGCACGAACGCGGCGTCGGACATCTACGCGACGCTCGAAATCCAGGCGATTCTTCCCGACAGCGGCGACATCTGGTCGTGGCGCGGATTCTCGCCCTCGCACGTTTCCGCCGCCGACTGCACGACGGCAAACATCAAACGCCAAGTGGCGTGGTGTCTTGAATATTTCCCGCCCGACAAATACCCGTCGCGCCTCGAAACAATCAAAAAGGAAAAGCGAGAGACGAAAATCAGGGAGGAGGAAAACCCCTTCAAGGAGGTTCTCATAAAGGAGCGCGAAAAGCGCGAAGCCGCCGCGAAATAGCGGCAGCGCAAAACATTTCGGCAAGGGCGGAACGCGGGCTGCGCGTTCCGCTTTTTTTGCGCCCGCGGGCTTCGGCGGTTAATGCCGCGCGGAATTGCGCCGATATAGTCTGCAATATTGTTCTACTGTCACGGGAAATCCGCGCGGGCTTGCGCCCGACGCAAAACATATAAAAAGACAAAAAACAAGGAGAACAATATGGTATTAGGTACAAGATATCCGACATTGGCGTTTCACACCGGAGGCGTAGGACAGGCGGCGGACGGCATTCCCCCGCAGCCCTTCGAAACGTTCTGCTACGACTCCGCCCTCTTGCAGGCGAAAATAGAAAACTTCAACGTGGTTCCCTACACGTCGGTTCTGCCGAAGGAGCTGTTCGGAAAAATCTACCCAGTGGACAAGGTGGCGAAGCACTTCAAGCACGGCGCGGTCTTGGAGGTAATCATGGCGGCAAACGGGGCGAGAAGCTCGGAGCACCGCGCGATTGCCACGGGCGTCGGCATCTGCTGGGGCAAAGACGCAAAGGGCGAGCTTATCGGAGGCTGGGCGGCGGAATACGTCGAGTATTTCGACACTTGGATTGACGACGACATCGCGAAATCGCACTGCGAAATGTGGCTCAACAAATCTCTCAGACACGAGCTGGAAATCCGCGGGGTCGAAAAGCACAGCGACTTCCAGTTTTTCCACAACTACCTAAATATCGAGCAGGCATTCGGCTACTGCCTGACCGCGCTCGGGTTCCTGAACTTCGAATTCGCCGACCCCGTTTCGGTAAAATAAGGCTCTAAAATGTCCGACACCAACAACGGCGCGGCGGGACAGGACACCGCCAAAAGGCTCGGAATGGCGGGACTTGCGGCGATTGTCGTAAGCTCCATGATAGGCGGCGGCATTTACAGCCTGCCGCAAAACATGGCCGACACTGCGGGCGTCGGAGCGGTGGCTATCGCGTGGGTTATCACGGGCATCGGAATGTTTTTCATCGCAAACACGTTCCGCACGCTCGCCTCCGCGCGCCCCGACCTCACCGCCGGCATCTACATGTACGGCAAGGACGGCTTCGGCGAATACGCGGGCTTCACGATAGCGTGGGGCTACTGGCTCTGCCAAGTCTGCGGAAACGTCGGGTACGCAGTAATCACAATGGACGCGCTGAACTACTTTTTTCCGGGGTGGTTCGCAGGCGGCAATAATTGGGAGTCGATAGTCGGCGGTTCGCTACTGATTTGGATTTTCAATTTTGTCGTGCTCTCCGGCGTGAAACAGGCGTCGCTGGTCAACACAATCGCCACGGTGTGCAAACTGCTGCCGATTGCGCTGTTCATCGTGGTGCTGTTCTTCGTCTTCAACTGGGACAAATTCACCTTCGACATCTGGGGCAACCTGACCTCGCACGGCGAGAAAAATCTCGGCGGTCTCGGCGCGCAGATTAAGGGCACAATGCTTGTCACATTGTGGGCGTTCATCGGCATCGAGGGCGCGGTTGTGCTGTCGGGTCGGGCGAAGTCGCAAAAGGACGTCGGCAAGGCGACGATTGCGGGCTACATCTGCGGACTGGCGATTTTCGTCCTGCTCTCGATTCTCCCGTTCGGGTTCATGACCCAAGCGCAGCTCGCCGCCGTGCCGAATCCCTCGACGGCGGGAATACTCGAAAGCATCGTCGGCGAATGGGGCAGCTGGGTGATGAACGCCGGGCTTATAATCTCGGTGCTCGCAAGCTGGCTGGCGTGGACGATGATTACCGCCGAAATGCCCTACGCCGCCGCAAAGGACGGCACGTTCCCGAAGATATTCGGGCACGAGAACAAAAACGGCTCGCCGAGCGTGTCGCTTTGGATAACAAGCGCGCTCATGCAGCTTGCGATGCTGCTTGTGTACTTCTCGAACGACGCGTGGAACACAATGCTCAGCATTACGGGCGTAATGGTTTTGCCGCCCTATTTGGCAAGCACGGCATACCTCTGGAAATTGGCGAAGGGACACGGGCTGCAAAACACGCCGCCGAACGCGCGCGTAAGCAGGACGGGCGCGCTGGTGTCGGGCGCGGCGGGGTCGGTCTACGCGGTGTGGCTAATCTACGCGGCGGGGCTGAACTACCTGCTCGACTCCATCATATTCCTCGCGCTCGGAATACCGTTCTATATCTGGGCGAAGCGCGAAAACGGAGCGCGGGCGTTCACTAAAACCGAGGCGTTCTTCGCCGTGGTTTTGGTGGCGATTGCGATATTCGGAATAGTCCGGAGATTCTGACGCGCTCCCGAAAACGCGACGCGGAAGTCCGAACGGCTTCCGCGTTTTTTTGATTTCGCATTCCCGCAACGCCTTTCGGACGTGGAAATGCGCAAATTATTTTCAAACAATCCTACTTATTTTCAAGCAGTTTTCCCGAAAAGTCCATACCCGCGCCGAAGCGGAGAACGCGGAATTCGTTGCGCTTTCTGTCTACCGACACGACCGACCACGAGGCGTCGTCGGCCTCGCCGAAATTGCGCGGGGGGGAATCGGGAAATTCGGGGCGGTTTTTGTCGTTGAGAACGCGCACGCGCGGGCAGCTGTGGGGCGACTTCAAGATTTCGTCGGCGTGTTCGTGCCCCTCGAAGAATGCGAGCACGTCCATTTTTCCGCGCCCCGAAAAGTCGCACGAAATTTTCGACGGAAAGTTGCCTGTGCGCGTTTCTCCGCTGAATTTCCCGCCCTCGCGGAACGCCTTTACGACGCCGTCGAAAAGCTTTGTGTTCGGCGACGAAATGCGCGTGTGCATTACAAACACCACGCCCCATTCGGGAGCGTCCGCCTTTGCGGAGAAGTCGAGAGCCTTGCGGGCAAGCCAGTCGAGCTGCCGCTGGGTGATGTCGTAAAGCCCGCACGAGTCTATTTTTATTTTTCCGTCCGCGCCTACCTCCATGGGGTTTTCGCTCACGGCGATGTTTATCAGGCGGATTTTCGACTTCGGAAAGTCGATGTAGAAATAGTTTGCCTTGGGGAAATTTTCGTCGCCGACCGCGCCGCTTTTGAGGGCTGTGGCAACGCACGCGTCGTGCCATTCCGCGCCGGTTACGATTTGCGAGTCGTCGGGGGTTTTCGTGCGGAGGAAGTAGAACACGCCGTCGTCGTGGTTGCCGATTGAAACAACCACGGGCAGCCCCGACGTCTCCATTGCCGCGACGATTTCGCGCATGTCGGCAATGCTGCGTTCTTTCGGCTTTATGCCCTGAACGAGGTCGCCGCCGTTGCAGACGAAGTCGAGTTTAAGCTCCTTTGCGGTCTGCGCCATATCGCGCATGTGCTCCGCGCCCGTCGCGCCCGCCGCGCGGGGGTTGTTTTTGTTGGAAAGGAAGTGCGTGTCGGACGCAAACGCGAAGTTCAGGCAGCCGTCGTGCGGAGAGGCGAGATACGCCTTTTTCAGATTTTCAAGCTGCGCGGCTTTCGACGCGTTTTTGACAAGCAGCCTGCGGGTGAAGTCGCCCGACTTCCCCGTCGGGAGAGAGTCCGCAAGCCACGACACGTTGAGGTTTTCGACGGCGCGGACGAACTCCGTTCCCGCGCGGGCGAGCATGGGCGCGGGCACTGCATTTTTGAAAATGCGCGCGCGCTCGATGTCCGCCTCCTCCGAAATTTCCGGCGAATAGACAACGCGGTACTCCGCGAACGGCTCGAGCGTGCCGAGAGACTTCGCCGAACATTTGAACACAACCCACGCGTCGGGCGCTAGCTTGCGGAATTCGGCGAGACTGCGGGCGAAGTCGCCGCGCGGCAAGTCGGCGTCGGCAATCGACCACGCGTAGGCGGGCGGGTTTGAGGCAAGAGCCGCCTTCAAGACGGAGGCGTCGAATTTTCCGTCTTTCGGCAAGTACGACATCAGCGCGCGGACGCCCGATTTTGCGGCGTCGCCCGCCTTTTTTGCGGCGGCATGCGCCGATTTTGCGTCCGAAAACGGAATTTCGACAATGTTTGCGTGAACCCGCGCCGCTTTCGAAACGTCGGAAATCGACGCCACTCCGCGGGCTACCGCGGGAGTCGGGCGTTCGGCTTTCTGTTTGTTTCTGTCGCGCACAAAACCGCCCGCAGGCACAATCTGCCTCACGGAAAACGTGCGGATTTCGAAAGACTTGTCCGCCGCGTGCAGGTCTACGCGTATGCGTTCGGGACACTCGCGCGGAATTTTGACGACGGTTTTGAACTCGCCGTTTTTGAAAATGTCGCTATACGACGGCGCAAATTTCAGCGCGGCGTCGGCGGGAGATTTGTCGGGTGTAAGAGCGAGGTTGCACGCGCCCGAACCCGTCGCGGAGATTTCGTAGGATTCGCCGGGGTTTACGAATATGCGCGAGTGCATGAAGGGCTTGGGGGAGTCCGCCGAAAACTTCATGGAGTTTTCGAGCATTTCGGACGAACCTTTGCCCGAATAGTCCCATTTTCTTGCGCCCGTTCCGAATTTGTATGCGACGTCGCCGCACGCAAAAGACGCGGCGCAGAACGCCGCAATGCAGTAGAATAAGTATTTTTCCATATGTATATAAATCGGCAATACCACTATTCTGCGCCCATATTCGAGTCAACAAAAAACGCCGAAGCGGAGCACCGCTACGGCGTTTTGAAATTTGCGAAATGCGTTTAGAAGTTGTCGGGAAGCGTGCGCGCCTTTGCGTCTTCGGCAATCTGCGCAACGGCTTCGTCCGCGCCCTTGACGCCCTCGAACGCCTTGCGGATTCGCGAGCGGACAGACACCAACCCCGCCTCGGCCTCCTTGCGGCCGATGACGAACATGTGCGGAACTTTTTCCGTCTCAGCCTTGCGGATTTTCGCGCCCAGCTTTTCGGCGGAAGCGTCCATCGACACGCGGACTCCCGCCTTTTTGAGCTTCTTGAAGACTTCGTCGGCGAACGGCACGACATCGTCGTTGAGCGTGATTATGCGCACCTGTTCGGGCGCGAGCCACGTCGGGAAGTTGCCCGCAAAGTGCTCGATAAGCACGCCCGTAAAGCGTTCGAGCGAGCCGAACGGGGCGCGGTGAATCATAATCGGGCGGTGGGGCTTGTTGTCCTGACCGATGTAGGAAAGGTCGAAGCGTTCGGGTAGGTTGTAGTCAACCTGAACGGTGCCGAGCTGCCATTCGCGGCCGATGCAGTCCTTGACAACGAAGTCGATTTTCGGCCCGTAGAACGCCGCCTCGCCGATTTCCTCGGTGTAGGGAACGCCCAGAGTTTTCGCCGCCTTGCGGATTGCCGCCTCGCTCTTTACCCAGTTTTCCTCCGCGCCGACGTACTTGTCGCTGGCGGGGTCGCGGAGCGAAATTCTGACGCGGTATTCCTTCATGCCGATTTTCGCGAACACTTCCTTTACCAAGTCGAGACAGCCCTGAATTTCGTCGTCGAGCTGGTCGGGGGTGCAGAAGATGTGGGCGTCGTCCTGAGTGAAGCCGCGCACGCGGGTCATGCCGTTAAGCTCTCCCGACTGTTCCCAGCGGTAGACGTTGCCGAATTCGGCGAGTCTCACGGGGAGGTCGCGATACGAATGCGGGTCGCTCTTGTAGATTTCGACGTGGAACGGGCAGTTCATCGGTTTGAGGAGGAAGCCCTCTACGTCGCCCGATTCGATTTTCGGCTCGAATTCCGCGACGGAGAGGTTTTCCTTCGCCATTCTTTCGAGGTCTTCGCGCTCGACAATCGGCACGAACTGCGAGTCCTTGTAGTACGGGAAGTGTCCGCTTGTGCGGAAAAGCCCGAGCTTGCCGATATGCGGCGTGAAAACCTGCTGGTAGCCCTGCTCGTTGAGGAGTTCGAGAATGAAGTTTTGCAGGCTCTGGCGGACAATCGCGCCCTTCGGCTTCCAGAGGATAAGCCCCTGCCCCACTCTGTCCACGATTGTGAACAGCCCCATTTCCTTGCCGAGTTTGCGGTGGTCGCGGAGCTTTGCCTCCTCCATTTGTCTGAGGTAGCTTTCAAGCTCCTCTTTCGACGCGAAAGCCGTGCCGTAAATGCGCTGCAACTGTTTGTTGTTTTCGTCGCCGCGGTGGTACGCGCCCGCCACGGAGAGCAGTTTGAACGCCTTGATGCGCTTGGAATAGTCAACGTGCGGGCCCGCGCAGAGGTCGCAGAATTCGCCGTTTTTGTAGAAGGTGATTTTTTCGCCGTCGGGAATGTCGGCGAGTCTGCCGAGTTTGAATTCCTCCTGTCCGATTTCCTTAATCTTTGCGGCAGCTTCGTCGCGGGTAAGTTCGAACTTCTCGAATTTCTGGTTTTCGGCAATCACCTTTTTCATTTCGGCTTCGATGTTCGCAAGGTCCTCCGCCGTGAATTTGTGGTCGAGGTCGAAATCGTAGTAGAAGCCCGTTTCCGTCGCGGGACCGATGTCGAGTTTTGCGTTCGGGAAAAGGCGCAGAACGGCCGTCGCCAAAACGTGTGAAGCGCTGTGTCTAATTTTCAGAAGTTCTTCGTTCATTTTATTTCCTTGTAAAAAAATCCTTTCGGAGAAAATCCGCGCAAAAGCGCGCGCGGGTATTAATCCGTAAAAGCCTATACTGAACCCGTACGCGCAAATGTAAAGAGTTTTTATGCGGCAAAGGGGCTTATAAATCAAGCCCCATGATGCAGTCGTTCATGAAATAGCCGTTGCCGATGGGGAAGTCGCCCCGCGAGACCTCGAACATGCCCATGTGCTTGTAGAAGCCGAGGGCGCGGTTGTGGCGGTTGACGTTGAGCAGCATGCGTCGCGGCGCGAGGTGCAGCTC
>JAJXPD010000001.1:30101-31229 GCA_021641325.1 Opitutales bacterium | reverse complement strand
GGGTGCAGCTCCTTCACGCGGGATTTCGCCTTTTCGAAAAGCAGTTTGCCGAAACCCCTGCCGTGCAAATTTTCCAATACGTAGATTTTTTCGAGGCGGAAGACGCCCTCCGATTCGGTCTGACCGAAACGTAGCCGAAAGGCTCGCCGTCGGCGTAGCCCACAAAAAATTCGTGCCCGTCGTCGAACTGTTTTTCGAGGCTTTTTTCCGAATACATCATTTCGAGCATGTATTCGGTTTGTTCGGGAGTCAGAATTTTCGCGTAGGTTGCGGGAAACGCTTCGAGCGCAAGTTTTCTGATAAGCGGAATGCCGCTTTTCGATGCCTGTTTGATTTCCGTCATAGCTTGAAAATTTCTGGGGCTGTTGCGCGGATTTTCGCCGACGCCTCCCACAGTCCGCCCGTTTCGTTGCGGGCGTTCCAGATGTTTTCGAAATCCGACACCAAAAACTTCAACGCGGTTCCCGATTCCGCGGTTTTTCCGCGTCCGCGCAGAACGTCCACGGCGCGGCGCGCCATTGCGCCCGCAAGCGCGATTTCGGCGGAAAGAATGGAGGCGTCGCGGCATTCGGGTTTTGAGGTCGCAGCCAAGCCCATTGCGAAATCCGCCGCGCCCTCGAAGTCGTCGGTATCGAACGCGGCGTTGTCGCCGCCGAGTCCGAAAAACGCGCACTCCAAAATTCCGTCGCCGTCGATTCTGCCGAGGGCGCACAGGGCGCGGGCGAAGTCTCCCGACGCGTCGTAGAACGCAAAAGAGTCCAACGCTTCGCATTCAGCCTCCTCCGAAGACTCACCGCCCCACATTTTAGCCGCTGCCCGCGCGAGCGGCGGATAGACCGCGGCGAACGGGGCGTAGGGGCTTAGCTCTGCGCAAAGAACAAAGCCCTCCGCGCCGTATTTTTTTGCGGCGTTTGACGCCGCGTCGATTTCGGCTTTCGCGGAGTCGAGACGCGGGAGGAAGCCGATGTCGTCCCAAAAGCCGATTCCCGCGTTTGCCGAGACGAAAAACGCGCGTTTTTGCGAATGCGCCTTTGCGCACGCCTCCGCGAAATCTTCGCGCGAAGCCGAAAATATCGGCACAGCCCCAGCGGGCGCGGAAAAATCCGCCTGCGAACCCGCGTCGGGCGC
>JAJXPD010000001.1:27615-30091 GCA_021641325.1 Opitutales bacterium | reverse complement strand
GCGCAAAGGGGGCGTTTGCCGAGTTCGGCGCACGCAGAGCACAATTCGGAGGCGTCGTCGGGCGAGCCGACGTCGAAGTCGGCGCAGTCGAAGTTTGCCGAAATTTCCGAAATCTCCCGCGAGCCGTACTGAAATTCCGAAGCGTCGAGTCCGCAGGAAAGCTCAATACCCAAAGCCGCGCAGTATTTTTTAAGAGCCGCAATTTTCTTCGGCGTAAAAAGGCCGCGCCCCGCCCATTCCCGCTCGCGTCCCTCGAACGGGTACGCCCCGCCGAGCCGCAATTCGAGCCTGTTGTATTTAAAAAGCGAGAGCCTGTCGGCTAAAAGGCGCATGTCGGCGAGCGTCGGAACGCGCCCGCGCGAAATGTCGAGGACAAAACAGCGCGCGCCGATGTCGGGGGAGTCCTCCATTTCGACGAAGCGGAAGCCGCGCGAATCCGCCTGCATTCCGATTTGCCGCAGTGTCTGCAAAGCCGCGCGCGCGCCGGCGTCCGACGCCGAAACAATCGAGATTCCGTCCTCCGAAACGCGCAATCTGTACGCTTCGGGATTGTCAAAGTCTCCGCGTTCGAGCGTCAGAAACGCGCCGCACGGAAGCCCCGCGTCGTCGATTTGAAACTCCGCCTTTTCCCATTCGAGAAATCCGCCGCCCCAAACGGCTTTTTTGGGGAGCGGCAGAAGCTTGGGCGTGCGCAGCTTGTATTCCATTAGAATGTGTGGACAAACAGCCCCGAGCGGAGCTTAGGCTCGAACCATGTGCTCTTGGGGGGCATAATCTGCCCCGCGTCTGCAATCGCCATGAGCTGGTCGGTCGTGGTGGGGAACATGGAGAAGGCGACTGCGAACTTCTTTGAGTCTACAAGCTTTTCAAGCTCGGCTGTGCCCTTGATTCCGCCCACGAAGTCTATTCTCTCGTCCGTGCGGGGGTCGCCGATTCCGAGAATCGGGGCGAGAACCCTGTCCTGCAAGAGCGCGACGTCGAGCGACGAAACCGCGTCGAGACCGTCGGTGTTTTCGAAAGTCAAGCCGTACCATTCGCCGTCGAGGTACATGGAGACCTTTTTCGAGCCGTCGGGCGATTTTGCCGCGCCCTTTTCGAGCCTGCACGCCTTACCGAGCTTTTCGAGGAACTGCTCTTTTGTGTTGCCGGCCAAGTCGCGCACGACGCGGTTGTAGGGCAGAATGCTCAGCTGCCCCGCGGGGAAGACTACCGACAGAAACCAGTTGTAGTCTTCGTCGCCGGTGTGGCTGGGGTTCTGCGCCTTGAAGAAGCGGGCGCAGCGGGCGTTGCTCGCGCTGCGGTGGTGTCCGTCGGCGACGTACGCGCAGGGAATTGCGTCGAAAATCTTCACGATTTTTTCGAGCGTTGAGGGGTCGGAAATCTTCCAGACCGTGTGGCGGATTCCGTCGTCGGCGGTAAAGTCGAAGAGCGCGTCGGAGTCCTTTTTGTTTTCGACTATTTTGTCAAGCTCGGTTCCGTCCTTTACCGTGAGGAACACGGGGCCCGTGTTTACGCGCAGGGTGCGCGTGAGCATGTAGCGGTCGTTCTCCTTTGCCTCGCGGGTTTTTTCGTGCTTTTTGATTACGTCGTTGTCGTAGTCTTCCGCGCTGAATGTGGCGACAAGCCCCGTCTGCGCGTGTCCGCCCATGACTTGGCGGTAGAGGTACATGCACGGCGCGTCCTCGCGGACCATGTGTCCGTTTTTGACGAGCTTTTCGAAATTCTCCTTCGCGTGGTCGTAGACCGCCTGCGAGTACGGCTCGGTGCCTTCGGGCAGCTCGATTTCCGAGCGCACTACCCTCATGAAGCTCAGCGGCTTGCCCTTGGCCTGCTCGGCTGCCTGTTCGAAATTCACCACGTCGTAGGGCAGGCTTGCGATGTCCGCCGCCTTGTCCTTCACGGGTCTCAACCCTTTGAATGCTTTGATTTTCATAGTCGCCCGCAAGAATCGCAACCTCTGCGCGATTTTGCAAGTTTTACTTCAAAAACCTTGCAAATTTTAATTTTTTTTTACGATATTCGAAGCCATGAAGATTTCCAACCATAATTACAGAAGGGGCGGTTGCCTATTTTCGCTCGTAAAAATTTTCGTATTGGCGGTCGTGGTGCTGTGCATTGCGCTCTACTTCACGCTCGGCTTTGTTGCCGACTACGCGCTCAAAACAATAACCGCGGGCACGGGAATCAACGCTGGCGTGTCGTCGGTGTCGATAGGCATTTCCGACCAAAAGGTGCAGGTCAACAACTTCTTCATCGCCAACCCGCCCGACTTCAAACAGTGCAACGCAATCGCGTTCAAAGAGGCGGTTATCGACGCCGACATCACGCTCTCCGACGCCCTCGCGAAGAAGCTCATCGTCATCGACGAAATCAAAGTCGACGGGCTTACAATGAACCTCGACGTAAAGACGGCAAAGGGAATTTCCGCCCTGCTCTCCTCGCCGCAGTCGAACATCACGGCGATTAAAACCGCCCT
>JAJXPD010000001.1:17287-27605 GCA_021641325.1 Opitutales bacterium | reverse complement strand
ACGCCCAAGCGCAACAGACGGCGAAAGCCGACGCCGACGCCGCGCAGTGGAAATTCATCATCAAAAAGATGACTTTCGGCGCGGGAGTTATCGACGGCTCGGTTAATGGCAGCGCGCTTCAAATCAGCATGCCCGCGTTCGCGCTCGAAAACATCGGCACTTCAAAGGGCGGCAAGCCCGCGGGCGAGCTTATCACGGACATCGTGGAACAACTTGCGCTCATCGGCACTTCCGCGCTCGTTAGGGACGCCGTAAAGGGCGGCATTGAGGCTGGCGGCGACGGCGCAAATTCAGCCGCGAAGGGCGCGTCGAAGGCTGTCGAAAACACGCTCAAAAGCCTTTTCAAATAGGGCTTAAAACGAGGCGCAAAAAAAGGCTTTCGGGGAAATCCGAAAGCCTTTTTTGTTTGCCGCGCGGGCGGTCGGGGAGCATTCTCCGCAACCGCCTTTTTGCGGATTACAGCATGATTTTCGACGGCAGGAATTCGCTGCGGTATTCGTACTGCGAGCGCACGAATTTGTCCGCTTCGGGGCAGCCCGCAAACGACATCGTCGAGGGAATGTAGTTGAGTTCGCGGTCGGGGAAGCAGAGGGCAATCATGCCGAGCAACGCCATTTCGGTGAACGGCGCGGCGTAGTCGAAATTGCCCTTGGGCTGTTTACCCTCTATGCACGCGAGAGTCCATTCAACAAACGGCTTGCCGGGGGCTACGGAGCGCGGCACGGTCTTCTGCGGAAGCTTGCCGCCCTTTATCAATTCCTTCATGCGAGCCGCAGGCCAAATGCGGGTATTCATGCCGTATTCGTTGGTGTAGACGGTTTCCTTTGTGCCCACGATGAATGTCGCGTTGTTGTTGCGCGGGTCGTCGAGGAACGCCTTGTCCACGCGCTTAATCGCCTTCGGCTTTCTGCCGCCGTCGTACCAGTGCAGACGGATTCTGTTGTCGACGCCGCGCGGGTTGACGAACGTCATAACAGACGACGCCTGACTCGGCCAGCTGTAATCGTTGAAAGGCGTAGAGTTGCCCTTGACGCTCATCGGGAAGCCGAGGTCGAACGCCGAATAGGGAACGTCGAGGAAGTGGCACGCCATGTCGCCCGCAGCTCCCGTGCCGTAGTTGCGCAGACCGCGCCAGTTGAACGGAACGAACGCCTTGTTGTAGGGCTGGTAGGGCGCGACGCCGAGCCACAGGTTGTAGTCGAGCGTAGGCGGAACGGGCTGGCCCGCGGGCATTTTGAGGTCGCCCTGCGGCCACACGGGGCGATTTGTCCAAATGTGGATTTCCTCGATTTGTCCGAGGATTCCCGCGTCGTACCATTCCTTAATCAGACGCCAGCCCTCATTGGTGTGCCCCTGATTGCCCATTTGCGTGATGACGCCCGCCTCTTTCGCGAGACGCTTCAATTCTTCCGCCTCCCAAATTGTGCGCGTGAGGGGCTTTTGGCAGAAGACGTGCTTGCCCTTTGCTATCGCCCAAGCCGCGATGGGATAGTGCATGTGGTCGGGAGTGGAAACCACGACGGCGTCGATTTGCTTGTCCATCTTGTCGAGCATGACGCGGTAGTCGCGGAAGCGCGGCATGCTTGCGGGAAACGCCTTGTAGTTCTTCGCCGCGCGGGCGTCGTCTACGTCGCAAAGCGCGACGATGTTCGCCTGCTTGCAGGGCAGCAACTGCCCGATTGCCATGCCGCCGATTCCGCCCACGCCAACCAGCGCGATGTTCAATTTGCTGTTCGGACCGACCTGCTTGCCCGCGCTCCACGAAGGCAACAACATCAATCCGCCCGCAGCGGCAGCCGATTTCATAAATCCTCTGCGATTTACCATATTCTTCTCTTCCTTTGATTTTATTTGTAAAAAACAAGAGCCACACACGCCCAAGAATACCACGCCATCAGCTCAAATACCCCCATGCGTATATCGCCCTCCAACATCAACCCATTTTGCGCAATCTCCCACCCAAGTCAAGCCCAAAGGCTGGAGCCTTGACGCCAACAGAGGGGGCTGCCGCCCCCAAAAGGCGGTTTTCGCTACCACGAAAACTCCCGCCTGTCCCCCCGCTCGGGCGCGAGCCGCGCCACTCGAAACTTGGGGGCTTGCGCCCCCAGGGGGTGGATTTCGCGTTGCGAAATTCTCCACCCACTCCCCCAAGGCACGAGCCGCGCCAGTCGTCGGAGCTTCGGGCGCAAGGTGCGCCTCCCTACGGAACTTCGTTCCTTTCGGTGGTTATGCGGCGCGGCTATAACCGCGCCTTTCCCCGTTTAGTTCGTATTGGCTTCGCCAATTACTGGCGTTGGGATATGCGATATAAAAAAAGAAACAAATTTAAATAGACGCGCTCCGCGTGGATAAATAAAAAAACGGCAATCCGCAAACGCAGATTCTCCGCCTACCGCCCCACTCAACTTTTCTCCCAGCGCATTCTAAAAATCTTCCGCGCCGTGCGCTGTAATTTTAGGGGCGTCAAAGTGCCGTTCAGGCGGCGGCTTTGCGAGTGGCACAGGGCGCGCAGCATACTTGGCGTATGTAAGCGGTCTGAGACACTCGCGAAACGCCGCATCAACGGTGCTTTCACGCCCCGTGCGCGTGGCGTACTTCCGTACGCGAGCGGTCTGGGCGTACAGGGAAACGCCCTTAGGGAAGTATTTTCACGCGCCGTTAGTTGCGCGAAGACCGATAGATTAAGTATGTGCCTACGGCTTGGAATATGAAATTGGGTATCCAAATCAGAATGTCGTGGCGCATTTCGGGGTATTTTTCGAGCCACGAAATCACGACCGTCATCATGTAGTAGCTCATCGCCAACGCCAGCGCTATCGCCAAGTTCGCAAAAGTCTCGCTTCTGCTTGCCTTTATTCCGAGCGGAACGGCGAGCACCACCATCGAAAATATCGAAAACGCCATCGCAAAATTTTTCTGAATCTGCAACTGAACCTCGATTTTGTCGTGGAACGCGCGTTCGGGCGTGGTCTGTTCGGGCGGGAATCTGTGCCAAGTTTCGCGGGCGTCGAGAAGCTCGCCGAAAGTCATTACTTTCAGCCGCTTTTTGCCCTTGTCCATAGTTCCGATAATCTCGTTGAGCGGAAGCTTGATTACAAGCTCGTCGAAACGCACCGACGGAAGGGGCTTGCGCAGGTCTTCGGGGTCGCCCGACCTCGCGCGCTCCGCGCTGCCGTTTTTGAGGGTCAGCACGATTTCGTCGCGGGCGTCGTCGTACGAAAGCGCGCCGCGCTCCGACTGTATGGAAATCTGCGCCCTGCCCCGTTTGTCAAGCTCCCAAATGCGGAAGCTCACAAGCTCGTTGCCGTCGGAGGAGTTTGCGTAGATTACATAGCCGGGGAAGTCGCGGATAAACGAACCTGGTTGGATAAATTGGAGCGGGTTTGCGCGGACGAGGTTTTTGAGCGCGCTCTTGTAGGCGTAGTCGGCGGCGGGCGCGTAGTAGAAGTTGATTGCCACCGAAAACAGCGACGCGCAAATCGCCAGAAAGAACACGGGAGCCGCCATGCTGTAAATGGAGCGTCCGCACGCCTTCATCGCCACGACCTCGCTTTGCGCCGACATTCTGCCGAACACAAGCAGAATGCCCGTGAGCATGCCGAGCGGAAGCGCGTAGGGAATGACCCCCGGTATAATCAGCGCGACGATGTACAGAAAGAACGAAATGCTGAGCCTTCCCGCGGCAAGCTCGCCCATAACCTCTTTTATGACGTTGCCGAGCACGAGCACGAACACAAACAGCGCGACGGTCATCAACGCCGCCATCGCGACCTGTTTGAAGATGTATTTGTTTATCGTTCCCATTGAATTGAAAAAAGTATGTTAAAAAACGCCCGCCGAACGCAACAATAAAAGCTCGACGCGCTATTTTTCGGGAGTGCGGAATTTGGAATAGGCAATTATGGCAAGCCCCGCCGCGAGCGTCAGCGCGGAGTAAAACGTGCCCCTGCTCAGCCCCAAAATAGGCTCTACGCCGAAGTCCGGCTCGCGGAAGACCTCGCAGATTATGCGCACCACGGCGTAGACAGAAAGAAATTCGCCCGCTATGCGCCCGTCGGAAAGGTTTTTCCCGCGCCAGAAACGCCACTGCAAAAACAGGAAGATGAAAAGCCCCTCCGCGAACGCCTCGTAGAGCTGCGACGGGTGTCGGGCGGCGATGTTTTCGATTGCCGTGCCCGCGGGCGCGGAGTGCGGGAAAACCATCGCCCACGGAAAGTCGGAAACCTTGCCCCAAAGCTCGCCGTTGACGAAGTTTGCGATTCTGCCGAGGAAAATCCCCGGGGTGCACGCGGTCGCGACAATGTCGGCGATTTTCCAGAAAGAGACTTTCCTCGTTCTCGCAAAACATACCATGGAAAGCACCACGCCGATGAATCCGCCGTGGCTTGCCATTCCGCCCTTCCAGATTTGGAGCGCGATTAGCGGGTTCGACACAAAGTTCGAAAAATCGTAGAAAAGCATGTAGCCGAGGCGTCCGCCGAGAATCACGCCGAAGAGCAGATAGGTAATGAGGGACGCGTTGTCGTCGGGCGACAGCGGGCTTTTGCCCTTTTTATAATAGAGGTTGAACAGCCAAAGCGCGATTACAAAGCCCGCCAGATACGCAAGCCCGTACCACCTTACGCCCTCCAAAAACCAGCCGTCGGGAAAGCGGAGCGCGAAGGGGTCGAAATCGACCACATAGTATGAGGATAAAATTTCCATCGAAATAATGTTTGAAGTATTTATAGTGTGGGGTAAAGTTAAGGCGGAAAAAAAATTTATCAATGAAAGATTTCGACTTAAAGGAATTGATAGACTCGCGCTTCGGGCAGAACTACGATTTGCACGAAAAATACGTCAACCGAACGCTCGCAACCGTGCTTAAAACAATCGGGTTCGACAAGTGCTACAAACGCGCCAAGGGCGCATACCTCTACGACGCCGACGGCAACGAATACCTCGACTTCATATCGGGCTACGGCGTGTTCGGAATGGGGCGCAACAACCCCGTAATCGGCAAGGCAATCAAGGACGCAATCGACATGGATTTGTCGAACATGGTACAGCTCGACTGCGCGTTGCTCAGCGGCCTGCTCGCGGAGAGAATCGTAAAACTGCACAACAACAAACTCTCCGCCGTCTTCTTCTGCAACTCCGGAACCGAAGCAAACGAAGGCGCGATAAAATTCGCCCGCGCCCACACAAAACGTCCGCGCATAATTTCGATGGACGGCTGCTACCACGGGCTGACATACGGCTCGATGTCGATAACCCACACGCCGCATTTCAGGGACGGCTTCGGCCCGTTCCTGCCCGACACCGACAAAATCGGATTCGCCGACCTCGCAGACCTCGAAGCGAAACTCAAAGAGGGCAACGTCGCCGCGTTCATCTCCGAACCCGTCATCGGGCACGGCGTCGACATTCCGCCCGACGGATTCTTCCCGAAGGCGCAGGAACTCTGCCGCAAATACGGCGCGCTCTTCATCATGGACGAAGTGCAGACGGGCTTCGGCAGGACGGGCAAAATGTTCGCATACCAGCACTGGGGGCTAGAGCCCGACATCGTCACGATGGCGAAGGCGCTCAGCGGCGGCTACGTTCCGTGCGCGGCATTCATCACCACAAGGGAAATCCACCAGAGCGTCTTCTCGCCGCTCGAAAACTGCGTAAAACACTCCACGACTTTCGGCAGAAACAACCTCGCAATGGTCGCGGGCTTGGCGACAATCGACGTTCTCGAAAAGGACGGAATGGTCGAAAACTGCGCAAAAATGGGCGCGCTGCTCAAACAGAAGCTCGAAGCCCTCAAAGAGAAACACTCGTACATCAGGGAAGTGCGCGGGCTGGGGCTTATGATTGCAATAGAATTTCAGGAGCCGAAAGGGCTTCTGCAAAAGGCGGCGTGGAAAGCATTGAAAGCCGCGAATAATTCGCTCTTCACGCAGATGATTGTAACGTCGCTTATGGACAACTACAAAATCATAACGCAGGTTACAAGCCACGAAGTCCACGCCGTGAAACTGCTTCCGCCGTTTATCATAACGGAAAAGGAAGTGGACAGGTTCGTAAAGGCGTTCGACGAAACTCTCACGGAGGCGGCAAACCCGACCGGCTCGCTGTGGAAATTCGGCAAACGCCTAATCGCCGCAAGCATCGACAACAAGAAAAACAAGTAATACAATGATTGCATACGAAGAATTTTGCGGCAACTGCCGCAGACTTCTTGAACGCGTCGAAAACGCGTGCGCCGCCTGCGGGCGCAATCCCGCCGACGTGAAAATACTGCCCGTCACAAAAACGCACCCCGTGGACGCCGTAGAATACTCGGCGCGCTACGGGTTCGGGGCGGTCGGCGAAAACCGCGTTCAGGAAGTCATGGAAAAGTTCGACTCGGAGCGCGGCCGCGCCCTGAAAATAGAGTGGGAGCTTATCGGACACCTCCAAACAAACAAGGTAAGGCACGCCGTCGGGCGCGTCGACAGAATCCAGAGCGCGGACTCCGAAAGACTGCTGAAAAAAATCGACGCCGAATGCGCAAAGCTCGGCAAAAAAATGCGCGTGCTCCTGCAAACAAATTCGGGGCGCGACCCCGCAAAATTCGGCGCGGACATGGAGGAAGCCCCCGCGCTGCTCGACGCCGCGCTTGCGCTCGAAAACATAAAGGTCGAGGGGCTGATGGCAATCGCACCGCTCGACTCTAATTTGGACACAGCCACGCGCTGTTTCGAAAACCTGCGCAATCTCCGCGACGCGCTCGAAAAAAGCTTTTCGGTGGCGCTTCCCGAACTCTCGATGGGCATGAGCGGCGACCTCGAACGCGCCGTGGAATGCGGCTCCACAATAATCCGCGTGGGAACATTCCTGTTCGGCGCGCGCGACTACTCTTTGTAATATGGCGGAAGTTCTGCATGTTTCGAACCTCTCGGAGGGCGCGTTCGCCGAACGCTCGGAAAATTCGAAGCCGCCGTTTTTTGCGGTCTTCGGCAAGCCGATAGGGCACTCGCTAAGCCCGCTCATGCAAAACGCCGCGCTTGCGAAAGTCGCAAAAACGAACGCGGAGCTCGACGGCGCAAAATACTTCGCGTTCGAAGTGGAGCCTGAAAAACTCGCCGAGACGCTCGACGTTTTTTGGCGGAAAAACTTTGCCGGAATCAACCTGACAATCCCCCACAAAGAGATTGCAATGCGCGTCGTCGACGACTTCGACGCAAGCGCGGAAAACGCCAAGGCGTGCAACACGCTTCTGCGCACGCCGCGCGGCTGGAAAGGCTTCAACACCGACGGATTCGGCGTGTCGGCGGCGGTCGAACACGCGTTCGGGCGCGGCTTTGCAAACGCCGACGCAGTGCTGCTCGGCGCGGGCGGCGCGGCTCGCGGAGCGGCGGCGGCGATAATCGCGGCGGGCTGCAAATCGCTTCTTGCGGCGAACAGAAATCCCGAACGCCTGAAAAAATTTGCCGATGATTTAAGCATGGAAAATTTCAAAATAAAAACGGCGTCGCTCGCGGGAATAGAGGCAAAAATTCCGCCGCGGGCAATCGTCGTAAACGCGACGTCGGTGGGGCTTAATGCGGACGACAGTCCCGTTGTGGACTTCTCGAAAATCCCGCCCGACTGCGCGTTCCTCGACATGCCCTACCGCCGCAACGGCGAAACGCCGTCGGTGCTCGCCGCGCGCGCAAACGGAATCCCCGCCGAAAACGGGCTTGCGATGCTCGCGTGGCAGGGAGCGAAATCGCTTTCAATCTGGACGGGCGCGCCGCTCATGGGCGCGTTCATGCTCGAAACAATAAAGGAGAACCTGTATGGACATCGCTGAAATCAACGCGCAGTTTCCCGAAATTTTCGACGCGTTTTTTTTCTGCCTCGGCGCGTGCGTCGGCAGTTTTCTGAACGTGTGCATTTACAGAATCCCCAAGGGCGAATCGATAGTAAGCCCGCCGTCGCACTGCGCGTGCGGGAAGCCGATTAGGTGGTTCGACAACCTCCCGATTGTCGGCTGGTTTCTGTTGCGCGGAAGGGCGCGGTGCTGCGGGTGCAGGATTTCGTTCCGCTACCCGTTTGTCGAGACGCTGACGGCTGCAATCTTCCTCGCGCTGTGGACGACGGCGACGCCCTACGCGGCGTTCGCGGGAATGGTATTTGCCGCGATTATGGTTTTCTGCGCGTTTGTCGACATAGACCACATGATGCTGCCGGACTTCGCGACAATCGGCGGGACGGCGGCGGGCTTTGCGCTGTCGCTTATGATGCCGCAAATCCACGGAACGCTGATAGAGGACGCGCCTTTCGCGGCGTCGGTCGTGGCGTCCGGGATAAAGTCGGCGGTCGGAATCGCGGTCGGTTCGGGCGTGCTCTACTGGGTAAGGACGCTAGGCGAGTGCGTTTTCAAAAAAGAGGCGATGGGCGAGGGAGACGTCATTCTGATTGGCTGCATAGGCGCATTCTGCGGCTGGCAGGGCGCAATTTTTGCAATCTTCGGAGGGTCGATAATCGGGGCGTTGACGATGATTCCGATTGTCGCGACAAAGCGCGTCTTTTCGAAAAAATCCGCGTCGCGCAAAAAATTCGCCGACGGATCGGAAGCCGACCCGCTCGCAATTCCGTTCGGCCCGTGGCTTGCGTGCGGCGGGCTTCTCTATTTCGTGTTTCTGAAAACTTGGGTGGACTCGTACTTTGCGAATATCGCAAGCGCGTTCTTCGGAATGTAATGGAGAAAAACCGAGAAACCGCCCCCGCAAAAACCGCCCCGCGCGAGCTTGACGAATTCGTGTTCATGATTTCGAACCAGCGGAGGTACTCCAAATACACAGTCCGCAACTACCGCGAGGCGGTCGCCGACTGGATTTCTTGGCTTGCGGAAACGGACTACGCGGGCGGAGACTTCCGCATGGCGGACAAAAAAACCGCCCGCGCGTACGTCGCAAAACTCGGAATGGAGTACTCGCGCTCAACAATCCACAACAGGATTTCCGCGATACGCTCGTTCTATAAATATTTGATACGCTCGCAAAGCGCGGAAGCCGACCCGTTTTCGCTCGTGCGGCTTCCGAAAAAGGAGAAGGGGCTGCCCGTGTTTTTGTCGGAAAGCGCAATGCCGTCATTGCTTTCCGCGCCGCGCGTTGACGAAGCCGACGGGCGCGAGAGCAAAAAGGAGGCGGTGCGCGACGCCCTGTGCCTCGAACTGCTCTACGGCGCGGGACTGCGCGTAAGCGAACTCTGCAACCTCAAATGGGGAGACGTGGATTTTTCCACGAACTCGGCGAGGATACTGGGCAAAGGCTCGAAAGTGCGCTTCTGCCCGTTCGGCGAAAAGGCGGGCGAGGTGCTGAGGCTCTGGCGGAGCGAATTCGCAAAATCGACGGAGCGCGACGCGCCCGCCATAACGCTCGAAAGCGGGAAGCCGCTGTACCCGCGCTACGTCCAGCGCATGATAAAAAAATACCTGGCCGAGACAATGCTGCCGTCGGACATCACGCCGCACAAACTGCGGCACTCGTTCGCCACGCACCTTGTGAACGCGGGTATAGACCTGCGCTCGTTGCAGGAGATGCTCGGACACGCAAGCCTTTCGACGACGCAAATCTACACGCACCTCGGCACGCGCAAACTCGTGGAGGAACACCGCCTGAACCACCCCCGCGCGTGAAAATTTCGGCGGGATATTTCTGTTGCCATTTTCGCAATTATGATATTGAATCGGCGCAAAATGAGAATTAGCGAATACATCAAATCGGCGGCGGTCGCGCTGTCGCTTGCGGCGGCGGGGACGGCGAATGCCGACCTCGTCTGGAACGCCGAAAAAGGCTGGGAGGTTCAGGGCGGCGTAATAGCAAACGTCCTCGGCGAGGCGAAAACGGTCTCGAACGCGCTCCAAGCCATGAACGAGGGCAAGCGGGCGCAGGAGGACGGCGAAAACAGGGTCGCCCTCTCCTACTACAAAACAATCATCACGCAGTATCCCGACTCCATTTTCGCGCCCGAAGCGTACTACCAAATGTCGCTCGTCTACACAAAGCGCGGGCAGTTCATGGACGCGTTCGAATCTTTGCAGGAAGTCGTGAAACGCTATCCCGACTACCCCAAATTCAACAGAATCATCGGCGAGGAATACAACGTAGCCTCCATTATCCAAAGCGGCGCAACCCCCTATCTCTGGGGCTGGTTCCCGTGGTTCACAAACTACAACGACGCCATAAAAATCTACGAGGGCGTCGTCAAAAACGCCCCTTACAGCGACTACGCCCCGATTTCCCTGATGAACATATCCCTCATCGCCGAGCAGGAGGACACCCCCGAAGTCGCATTCGACGCGCTCGACAGGCTCATCAAC
>JAJXPD010000001.1:0-17277 GCA_021641325.1 Opitutales bacterium | reverse complement strand
CATCAACAACTACCCGCAAAGCATGTTCGCGCCCGACGCCTACATGCAGATGGCGAAAGTCTACCGCGGCATGGTGGCGGGCCCCGAATACGACCAGTCGCCCACAAAGAATGCAATCAGCTTTTATCAGGACTACCTCATTCTCTTCCCCAAAGAGGCGGGCGTCTCGAAAGCCGAAGAGGGGCTCGACAAAATGCGCGACACCTACGCCCGCAGCCGCCTCGTCATGGGCGATTTCTACTACTACTACCGCAACAACCACGTCGCGGCGTCGATTTTCTACAACGAGACAATCACCCTTGCGCCCGACAGCCCCGCCGCGGAGGAGGCGCGCGCGCAGCTGAAAAAAATCAAGGACGGCATTCTCGCGCCGATGACCCCCTACGATTGGTTCTGGGGCAGGTACGAAAAGCCCACTATCGACCAGTTCGACGACGAAACGCAAATCGCGAAACTCGACAACGAACAGTTCGAAACGATGTCGGTCGAAGACTTCCTCGCAACCCCCGGAGCGGCGGTCTATCAGGAGACCGACGCCGACGGAAAGACAAAAACCTACGAGGGGCTTGCCCCGATTTTCGGCGAACCGCTCGACGACTTCCTCTTCGAAGACGGCTTCCGCCAGTGGACCTCCGACGAAATCGAAAAAGCGGAATAGACATGAAAAAACTCGCCACACTCCTCACGCTTTCCGCGCTCGCGCTTTTCGCGGCTGGCTGCGCAAATTACAGGCTTGCGGGGACTCCCACGGAGCTTCCGTTCAAGTCGGTCTACGTCAAGCCCGTCAGGAACGACTCCTATGCGGCGCAGGCGTCGAACCTGCTCACAAACGAAATTTCGAACGCGATAAACCGCACGCCAAACCTCAAAACCGCGCTCGCGGGCGACGCGCAGGCGACGCTCTCCACGACAATCGTATCATACGAGCGCAAGCCGGTCGCCACGCGCGAAGACGATACCGCGCTCGCGGCGTCCTACGCAATGGAGGCTGTCGCCGAATGCACGCTCGTGCGCTCCAACGGCGACGTCGTTTTCAAAAACAGGAAAGTGCGCGCGCGCGCGATGATTTACCCCGAAGCCGCCAACGGCACGCTGGGCGCGGAATACCAGAACATGTCCGTGCTCATGCGCGAACTTGGCGGAAAAATCAAGGACGCTGTTATAGGAATATGGTAAACTCTCTCGAAATAGCCCCGTCGATTCTCGGCGGCGACCACGCCGCGCTCGGCGAATCGGTCGAAAAAATAGCGGCGGCGGGTCTGAAATGGGTTCACGTCGATGTGATGGACGGACACTTTGTGCCGAACCTTTCGTTCGGACCAGGGGTCGTGAAGGCGTTGAAAAAACGCCGCCCCGAAATGTTCTACGACGTCCATCTCATGCTCGACAACCCGCACCTGTACATCGACGCGTTCGCCGAAGCGGGCGCGGACATGATTACAATCCACGTCGAGCCAGACTACCCCGTTGCGGCGACTCTCGACAATATCCACACGGCGGGCAAAAAGCTCGGCGTCGTCATAAACCCGAAAACCGAAATCGGGGAGGCAATCCCCTACCTGCCGCGCGTTGACATGGTGCTTGTGATGAGCGTACAGCCAGGCTTCGGCGGGCAAAAGTTCAACCCCGTCGCGCTCGACAAAATCTCGCGCCTTGCGGCTCTGCGCGACGAGCTGAAACTCTCGTACCGCATTGAAATCGACGGCGGAATCACCGCCGAAAACGTCGGCGAATGCGTGAAACGCGGCTGCGACACGGTCGTTGCGGGAACGGAATTTTTCAAAAACGGCGCGGCTCTAATCGCCGCGGCAAACGCCGCGCTTCGATAAGCCGCCGAAAAAATGGAGACGGACAACGCAAGCCCGAAAAACGCAGACGTTTCGGAAAGCCGCGAAACGTCGGGCGCGGACTTGCCAGACTCTCCCGCTGCGCCCCGCAGGCGCAAAAATAAAAAGCTCAATTTAAGGCGCAAAATTTCGTGCGCCGTGCTCTGCTTTACGTTCGTCGCGGCGTTCGTTGCCTCCGCGCTCGTTTTCCGCGGCTGCTCCGCGCTGAACCAAACGGCGGACGACGCCTACAATGCGGCAAAAAGCGCGTTGTCGGACGCCGCGCAGTCTATACAAAAATCGCTCGCCGCCGCCCCGAAGGCAACCGTAAGCTACGAGACCGAATTTCTGGGCGCAAGCCCCGAAAACAAATACGTTGTGGCAGGCATCGACGAGCGCGTGAAAATCAGGGCGGACTTCTCCAAATTCAAATTTCTTTCGGGCTCTCTGCAAATGGAGGCGGTGGCGCACTACCAGTACTACATTCCGTTCAGGGGGCTGAAATTCGACACGAGCAAGTCGGACGACGGCATGCTGCGCTTCGCGTTCTACTTCGACGCGCTCGAATGCGAAACGCCCGTCAAGTACTCCGAAATCAAATGCGACGTCCGCGAAAGCTCGATTTCCGACGGCGTCAACGCGAAAATCGCCGAGTACAAAAAAAGCGAGTTCCCGCAGTACCTCGCCGAGCGTTCCAAAAGCGCGCAAAACATGCTCCGCGCGAGAATCGACGCCGAAGTTTCGCTGAAAAAATACGTCCTCGAAAACGTGCTCGCGCCGGCGGGCTTCCCCGCGGACAAAATCGGCGCAATCGACATTATTTTCGACACGCAAAAATTCGAAGCTTTCAAGTCGGGCGTCCGCAACGGCGGGGAACGCTAAACGCCCGCGCCCGCGAAGCCGACTCCGCGCGTGCGGCAAGCAGATTCCGCGTTTTCAAAATCAGCCGCATGCCCCGCCGACGCCAAGCCTTTGCGCGGCGCAAATCGGGCGCGGCAAAAAAAATCGCGGGAATCCGCAATTTGGCGCAAAATTTAATTTGCAATCGAATGAGAATGCGCCAAGCTCGACGACATGAAAACTTTGGCTGAAAAAGTAAGGGAAGCGCGCATTGTCGCGGTTCTTAGCGTAAACGACAAAAACGACGCCGTCGATTTGGCAAACGCCCTCGCCGACGGCGGCATCAAGGCAATCGAGCTTACGCTCCGCACGCCCAACGCGTTCGAATGCGCGTCGGCGATTGTCGAAAAGGCGCAGAAAATCATGCTCGGCATCGGCACGGTTTTGACGCCCGAACAGGCGGAGGAAGCCAAGAGGCGCGGCGCGGATTTCGCCGTAAGCCCCGGCTGCAACGTCCGCGTGATTGACGCCGCGCAAAAGGCGGGTCTGCCCTTCGCCCCCGGAATCATGACGCCCAGCGAAATCGAGCAGTCGCTCGAACACGGCTGCACGCTCATGAAGTACTTCCCCGCGGGCACGACAGGCGGCATGAAGCACCTCGAAAGCATGGCTGCCCCCTACAAGCACCTCGGCGTGAGCTTCATTCCCCTCGGCGGCTTGAAGCTTGCGAACATGGGCGAATACCTTTCGTCGCCGCTGGTGGCTGCAATCGGCGGTTCGTGGATTGCCCCCGCAAAGCTCATCAACGAGCGCGACTGGGCGGCTATCCGCAAGAACGCGGAAGAGGCTACGGCGGCTCTCAACGCCTAATTTCCCCGACATTTCAAAAAAACAAAAAGGCGCGGAAATTCCGCGCCTTTTTTTGCGCCCGCGCGTTCAGTGTTTTGCGAAGCGCATAGCGTCAAAGCCCGCAAAACATGCGGGCTTTTATTTGGCGCGTGGAGGGATTTTTATTCGGGAAAATTTACGCAAAAAAAGCGCGGTCGAAAAACCGCGCCGTGTATTGAAAGAATGCAAACCCGACTCCGCAAGCGCGGAATGTCGGCTTAGAAGCCGAAGTCGACTTTGCCGCCGAACCAGAGGTTGTTTTCCCTGCCCTGCAAGGGGTAGTGGTCTACGGGGTCGCCCTCGTTGCCGCCCTCGCGCATCGAATAGCGGATACCGCCGCTGATTGTGCAATAGTCGGTAATGGCGAAAGCGATGTCGCCGCTGACGCCCCAGTAGAAATAGGAAACGCCGCTGTCGGGGCTGCCGTTGTCGCCGTTCTTTCTGCCCGACGTCAAGTAGCCGCCGTAGACGCTGACGGGAAGCGTGAAACGCGCGTCGTCGAGCAGCTGCTCGCCAACGGGAATGCTGTACGAAAGCGAGATTTCGACAACCTGCTGTTTGAGAATCCAGTTGTAGAAATAGTACGCGGAGGGGTTGAGGTTGATTCCGTCGAGGTATGCGGAGGTGTCGAACGCGCCGCCGACGTAAACTTCCATGTCGCGCGAAAGCTTGTTGTGGGTCTGGTCGGAGTCGGGATAGTAGTAGAGGATATACCCGACATCGAGGCGCATCGACTTATAATAGTAATTCACGCCGCCGTAAATGTCGATTTCCGTAAGCCCGCCCTTGTTGCCCTCAACGGGGGTGTTAGCCCACGCGCCCGCGTAGATGTCGAAGCCGTACACGGGGTATGCAAACTCTACTTTCGGCTGGATTGAATGCCCCGCGAACTTCTCGCCGCGGAACATGTACTGCGATTCGTACCCAACCGACGCCGACACGCTCAAAAGCGACAGCGACATCTCGGGAGCAATGTCGCGAACCGCCGACGCGCCGCCCGCAAGCGTTGACGCAACCGACGCCGAAGACGACTCAACATCGGCCTGACCAAACGCCGACACCGCCGACGCTACCATCATCGTTATATACGCAAATTTTTTCATAAACTGTACTTTTCTAAAAACCTTAACACCACACCTCCATTATGCAAGCCTTATTTCAAGGCTGGCAGGCTGCAGCCTGCACGGCGTCGGAACTTCGTTCCTTTCTGTGATTATTCGGCGCGGGTATACCCGCGCCTTTTCTGGATTAGTCCGTATTGCCTGCGGCAATTACTGAGATAGGGAAACTTTTCAGCTTCGTAAGAAACTAATTTAAATAGACGCGCTTTGCGCGAAAAAAGAAAAAAACGGATTTTCGCAAACACAAATTCTCCGCTAACCAATCAACTCAACTTTTCTCCCAGCGCACGCTAAAAATCTTCCGCGCTCCGCGCTGTAATTTTAGGCGCGTCAAAGTGCCG
Source organism: Opitutales bacterium (assembly GCA_021641325.1). Classification (GTDB taxonomy): domain Bacteria; phylum Verrucomicrobiota; class Verrucomicrobiia; order Opitutales; family Intestinicryptomonadaceae; genus Merdousia. Next base: position 12,261 of record JAJXPD010000001.1, on the reverse strand, counting down.
TTCAGGCGGTGGCTTTGCGAGTGGCTCAGGGTGCGTGGCGTACTGATGTACGCGAGCAGTCTGAGACACTCGCGAAACGCCGCATCAACGGTGCTTTCACGCGCCGTCTAACGCGCCTACCGCATCCAGCGCTTCCAGTCTGAGATGAATGAGTTGAGATTTTTTGGGGTCGCAACGAGCGGCTTCAACAAGCGCACTTCTTTTTCGGGATTGCTTTTCCCGACCGCCTTTTCCGCAAGCGCGCGCGCCGCAAAATAGCCCCAGCCGTAGTAGTCGCCGAAAACGCACGCGTTGACGGAGGAGTCGGCAAGATAGCGTTCAAGCTGCGGAACCGCGCCTACGCAAACGGCGAAAAGCCTGTCGGAATCGCGCTTAATGGGCTGCATGTCGGCGAGCAAATAGGGGCTGAAAAACAGCTCGCCGTAGTCGTCGCGCCGCATGATTTCCACGGAATTTTGCCGCGCGTAGACCGAGTAGTAGTCGGCGGAGACAAGCTTGGGATTGTATTTCGAAACCGCCTCTTTGTACGCGTCGAGCGGCATTGCGCCGCCCAAAAGCGCGGAGATTTCGGCGGTGTCGGTCGGCGTAATGTCGGCGGACGGCGCGCCCCTGAAATAGCAGAAAAGCGAAAACTTTTTTCCGCGCGAAAGCTCGGCGATAAGCCCGGAAAGGATTTTCCCGAAAGAGTCGCGGTCGTCGCCTACAAAGCACAGGCGTTTAGATTCGGGCATGTCCGAGCCTACGAGCGCTACGGGAAAGCCCCTGTCCGCCAGCGCGGAAATTTTTTCGGAAAGCGGCTTCGCGCATTCTACGGGCAGAACGACCGCGCCCGCAAAGCCGCCTATATACGCCCCGCCGAGCTGTTTTGCCTGGTTTTCGGCGGAGAGGCGGGCGTCGATGTACTCGACCTCGAAGGTTTTTCCGTAGCGCGATTGAAGCTCCGCAAACGCGTCGCGCATGCCGTTGAAGACGGCGGCATTTTGCGGCGTGAGGGCGTCGGGAGCAACGAACGCGAATTTCAAAGAGCCGAACGCCGGAAGCGCGAAAGCGGCGGAAGCGAAGAGCAAAACTGATTTAAAAAAGTCGGTTTTCATTGTGCGTTTGAAAGAATTTTTACGAATTGCGAAAGCGAGTCGGCGCAGAGCTTCGCCGCGCCCTTTGCGTCGCGCGAGGCGGCGAAAAACGCCACCGCGACGCGCTCGGCGGGGAACACCGCAACGACGTTCGCGCAGCCCTCGAAGTAGTCCGCAGACACGCGGAACGAGACGCCGCATTCGGTCGAGGAAGTCCAGCCGCCGCCGAATTTGCAGTCGGAATCGCGAGGGTTGCGGCGCGAGTCCAGCGCGGCGCGGGTCGCGATTTTCGGGCTGTCGGCGGTTTCGCATTCGAGCCATTTTGCGCAGTCGGGAACGGTCAGCGCGAACGCGGTCGCGGGGAAGTCGGGCTTGTCGAAAGACGCGAAGCGCGGCGACGAAAATTCGAGCGGCTCGAAGAGGTATTTTTTTGCGCACGCGGCGAACGCCTTTTTCAGATTGCGCGATTTCTTGTCGGAAACATACGCCATTGCGTAGCCCGCCAAAGCCGCGCCGACGCGCGACCTCGCGAAGAAACCGTTTGCGGCGCGGGGCAGCTGGGCGGCGATTCCGAAAAATTCGAACGCGTCGGCGTCGGGCGGAACGAGCGAATCGGCGTAAGGTTCGAAGCCAGCCCGCATGGAGAGAAGGTCGTCGAAAGTCGCGGGGCTGTCGGCGGGCTTGAAATACGAGCAGTGCCGCGCGACGCGCCAGTCCGCCGCCAATTCTCCGTCGGATTCCATCGCCGCGAGCATCAGCGAAAGCAGAGGCTGGGACGTGTTTCCGAGCGGGTAGACGCGCCCGCTTCCCTCCGAAAAATCCGCGCCGAAAATTATCCGCCCGCGAGCCGCCGCGCAAACCGCGCCCGACTTTGCGCCGCACTTTGCAAGCCCCGCGCGGAAAGACTCCGCAAGCGGCTTCAAAGCCGCGCCCGAAAGGTTTTGCGCCGACACCTCCGCCCGCGCAAAACACGCGGAGAACGCAAGAAGCGCGAAAGCCGCAAAAAGCCCCGACAACGCCGACGTTTTCGAACCACGCGCCATCACAGTTTGAAGCGTTTGACGGGCGGCTTTCCCTCGGCTTTGAGCCAGTCTTCGACGTCGGCGGGCACGCGCATTTCGTCGAAAAGTTCGTCGAACATGCACGAGCGCGTTTTCACGCGGGCGGCAAGGCACGACATGTCCATGGTCAAATCTACGCGCCTGTCGCCCGTTGTCGGCACGACGTATTTTTGCGGGTCAAGCCCGAAGTGCTTTGCGATGCGCGCGGCCATGTCGTAGCGGCTGACGGGTTCAAGCCCCGCGTAGTGGTAAATGCCGCTGACGTTCGGGCGGTCGCAAAGCTCGCAAAGCAGGTCGGCGAGCCTCGACGCGGAAAGCGGGCACTTGATTTCGTCCGTCCGCGCCGATACGGGCTTTCCCGCCGCCCAAGAGCGCAAAAGCTTTTCGTGCAGCGAGCGTTTTGTAGTGAGGCTGTTTCCGCTGACGTGGCTTAGGCGCAACACGACGCTCGACGGCGCGCAGATTTTCAGAACCCGCTTTTCCGCCATGAGCTTCGTAGTGCCGTAGAGGGTTGCTGGCATGGGAACGTCGGTATTTTTGTAGGGCGGGCACGAGCCGTCGAAAACCATGTCGGTCGAAATGTGAATCAGGCGCGCGTTGACGTGCTTGGCGAGGATCGCCAAAGTTTCGGGGAGCACCGTGTTCATTTTCTCGGCGAGTTCGGGCTTTGCGTCCACGTCTGCGGGGCTTGAAATCGCCGCGCAGTTTACGACCATTTCGGGGAACACGTCGAGAACCGCGCGTTGAACAGCCGCGGTGTCGGCGAGGTCGATTTTCATTTGTTCGACCCCCTTGAACTGCGGAAGCTCGTGCGAATGCGAAACCGCAACGACGCGGTGCCCCGCCTCCGACGCCGCCTTTATGAAATTGTAGCCGACAAGCCCAGTCGCGCCCGTACAGAAAATCAGCATAAGAAAACCTTTGTTAGTTAAGTGCAGTTTGGCACGCAAACCCCGACACGCAAACCTATTTTACCTTTGCGGAAAAATCGGGTTTCGGCTCAAAATGTCAAGTTTTTTGGGGCTTTTCGGCTCACCGTGAGCCTTATTTCGGGTAAATCAGCCCGCTTTTGAGCCGATTCTCAGCCGTTTGACATTCCCGTGCGCCGTCTGATACTCCCTCCTTCCCGCACGTCGCCGACACTCTTAGCCCAGACAGAGGCGCGGCGAAAATAGCGCAATATCTGCCTTGCAAAAGCCGTGGCTATATACATAGTTAAAGGAGATTATTTATAGAGTTATCATGAAGCTTGAAAATACGGTAAAATCGCAAATCAAAAACCTGCCCGTTTACGAAACGGGAAAACCAATCGAATACGTCGCGCGGGAGTTCGGGCTTGACCCCGACGGAATTTTGAAAATGGCGTCGAACGAAAACCCCCTCGGCCCGTCGCCCAAGGCGGTCGCGGCGGTATCAAAGCACCTCGAAACGCTCAACTACTACCCCGACGGCGGCTGCTACGAGCTGCGCCAGAAACTCGCAAAAAAGTGGGGCTTGCAGCCCTCGCAGTTCGCTTTCGGAAACGGCTCGAACGAGCTTCTCGAATTCATAGCGCAGTGCTTTGTGGACAGGGGCGACGAAACCGTCTTCGGGGCGCAGTCGTTCATCGTCTACAAACTGGCGACCATTTTCATGGGCGGCAAATGCGTCTCCGTGCCCATGCCCAACCTTAAATACGACCTCGACGCCCTGCGCGACGCCGTAAGCGACAAAACGAAAATCGTTTTCATGACAAACCCCAACAATCCCACGGGTTGCGTCGTGAAGCAGTCGGAAGTGGAAAACTTTGTGCGCTCCCTGCCCGAACACGTCGTGTTCTGCTACGACGAAGCCTACACGGAATATCAGGACGAACAGGTTGACTTGCGCCCGCTCATCGCGGAGGGCCGCAATGTAATCTGCCTGCGCACGTTCTCGAAAATCTACGGCTTGGCGGGGCTTAGAATAGGCTACTCGTACTCGTCGGAAGAGCTTGCGGGCTACATCAACAGAGTGCGCGAGCCCTTCAACGTAAACAGCCTTGCGCAGGTAGGCGCGCTGGCGGCTCTCGACGACACCGAATTTGTGGAGGAAAGCAGGCGCGTGAACAACGCGGGCAGAAAGCAGTTTGTGGAGGCTTTCGAAAGGCTAGGCTTCGAATACTATTCGGACGGCGCGAATTTCGTAATGGTAAAAGTGGAAAACGCGCCCGACGTGTTTGTGCAGATGCAAAAGCGCGGGGTAATCGTGCGCCCGAACGTCGGCTACGGACTGCCCGAATGGCTGCGAATCACAATCGGCAAGCCCGAACAGAACGAGCGCTGCATAGACGAACTTTCGAAATTCGCAAAATAGAATGTCGCCCGTCTGGCAGATAGCGTTGTGCGCGTCGCTTGCGCTGGCGGCGACGGCGGCGGGCTCGTGCCTCGCGGCGGCGTCGGTTGCGGTGGCGGCGTACAAATTCGCGAACCTCAACAAGCCCGAAAAGCCCAAGCTTTCGGGCGCGGCGAAGTACTGCGTGCTGAACTCCGAAAAGACGGCGTCGGTCGTCTCGCTCGGCCGCAGGTTTCTGTTCGCGGTGGGCACGGTCATGGCGTACTTCGCGGCGGACGGAATGGACGAGCTTGTCTGCGGAGCGCGCCCCTCCACGTTTTCGGGCGCGGCAATCGCGGTGGCGGCTGCGTTGGCGGTGCTGTTCGTGCAGTACGCGGTGTTCGACATTCCCGCAATGCGGCTGGGGCGCAACTTCCCCGAAAAGACGATGGCGAAACTCGGGGGCACAATGTACGCTGCGTTCGCGGTTTTTCTGCCTTTCGAATTTCTGTCGAGACGACTGGGGGCAAGACTCCTGCCGAAAAAGCTCAAAGACCTCGAAGTCGGCTTCGACTACATCGACGTTGAAATGATGCTCCGCGCCGAAGAAAACGACGCGGAGGCAATCACGCCCTACACGGGGAAAATCGTGAAAAACGCCTTCAAATTGCAGGAGCTTGACGCAAGCGACGTAATGCTGCCGCGAAGTCAGGTTGTGTACCTCGACACCGAATGCTCGAACGCCGAAAACGTCGCGCGGGCGACGGAGTCGAACCACACGCGCTACCCGCTCTGCAAGGACGACCTCGACAACTGCTTCGGGATTGTCCACATCAAGGACATTTTTATAAACGGCGGCGTGGCGAACCCCGACGCGATAGACTTCATGAAAATCCGCCGCGAGACGTTCCGCGTGAGGGAGAACGACAAGCTCGAAAGCGCGCTCGCAAAGCTTCTGAAATACAGGCTGCACATGGCTCTGGTGGAGGACGAATTCGGCGGGGTCATCGGGGTGCTTACGCTCGACGCCGCGCTCGGAGAGCTTGTCGGGAAAATCCGCGACGAGTTCGACCGCTCGCGCACAAGCGACATCAAGGCTCTCGGACGCAAAAAATACCTCGTGCGCGGACGCGCCACACTCAGAAGCGTGGAGGACTTTCTCGACGTAGATTTCGATACCGACGAAGTCTCCACTTTCGGCGGTTTGATTACTTTTTTGCTTGGCAGATTCCCCGAAAAAGGCGAACGTCTCTACTTGAAGGAACAGCGCATGCGTATCAGAATCGACACCGTCGAAGACAAGCTCGTCGGGGAATGCACGGTGGAGATTGAGGACGCCGAAAAAAACGAAGATTAGAGGAAATTTATACATGAAAAATCCGCTCAATACACTGAAAAAGTTTGCGTCGGAAGAAGGCGGCGCAAAGGGTTATATATACAGCCTCAAAGAGCTTGAAAAATCGGGCTTCGACGTGTCGAGACTGCCCGTGGGCATAAAGATTGTGCTCGAAAGCGTGCTCAGAAACTGCGACGGCAACCGCGCCACGGAAGCCGACGTCAAAAAGCTCGCGGCGTGGAACGCGGCAAACCCCGGCGACTACGAAGTACCCTTCGTTGTTTCGAGAATCGTTTTGCAGGACTTCACGGGAGTTCCGCTGCTCGTAGACCTCGCGGCAATGCGCGACGCCGCCGCAAAACAGGGCAAAGACCCCGCGGTGGTCGAGCCGCTCGTGCCCGTTGACTTGGTCGTCGACCACTCGGTGCAGATGGACTGCGCGGGAGTCCCCGAAGCTTTCGAAAAGAACCTCGAAAAGGAGTTCGAGCGCAACCGCGAAAGATACGAATTCCTCAAATGGGGGCAGCAGGCGTTCAAGACGTTTTCGGTCGTGCCGCCCTCGACGGGCATTATCCACCAAATCAACATGGAGTACCTTGCGCGGCTCGTCTTCGAGGGCAAAGAGGACGGCGAAACAATCTTCTACCCCGACACGCTCGTAGGCACGGACTCGCACACAACGATGATTAACGGGCTTGGCGTCGTAGGCTGGGGCGTCGGCGGAATCGAGGCGGAAGCGGGCATGCTCGGACAGCCCGTGTACTTCAAAGTGCCCGAAGTTGTGGGCGTGCACGTTTCGGGCGAACTGGCGGAGGGCGTCATGGCGACGGACCTCGCGCTGTTCGTTACGCAAATGCTCAGAAAGGAAAAGGTGGTCGGCAAATTCGTGGAATTCTTCGGCGAAGGCGCAAGAAAGCTGTCTCTTGCCGACAGAACGACAATCGCCAACATGGCTCCCGAATACGGCGCGACAATGGGCTACTTCCCCGTGGACGAAACGACGCTCGAATACCTGCGCCTGAGCGGCAGAAGCGAAAAGCAAATCGCGCTCGTCCGCGACTACTTCAAGGAACAGGGAATCTTCGGCATACCGCTCAAAGGCGAGTGCGACTACACAAAAACGCTCGAACTCGACCTCTCGAAAGTGAAGCCCGCAATCGCGGGCCCGAAGCGCCCGCAGGACAGAATCGAGCTTGCCGACGTCAAAAAATCGTTCGAAACTTTCATCGCCGAAAAAAAAGGCAAAAAGTCCGCAGAAGCCGAAACCTCGAAAGGCAAAATCGGCGACGGCAGCGTGCTCATCGCGGCGATAACAAGCTGCACAAACACGTCGAACCCCTCTGTGATGGTTGCGGCGGGTCTTGTGGCTAAAAAGGCGGCGGAACTCGGAATCAAGCCGCCGAAATACGTCAAGACCACAATCGCCCCCGGCTCGCGCGTGGTGTCCGACTATCTCGAATCGGCGGGGCTTCAAAAGTACCTCGACATGCTCGGCTTCAACCTCGCGGGCTACGGCTGCGCAACCTGCATAGGCAACTCGGGGCCGATTGACGACGAAATTTCCGAAGCGGTAAAGGCAAACGACCTCGCATGCGCAAGCGTGCTTTCGGGCAACAGAAACTTCGAAGCGCGCGTGCACGCGCTCCTCAAAGCGAACTACCTCATGAGCCCGCCGCTCGTCGTGGCGTTCGCAATCGCAGGCAGAATCGACATCGACTTCGACAGGGAGCCGCTCGCAAAAACGCCCGACGGCAAAGACGTGTACCTCTCCGACATTTGGCCGTCCTCGCGCGAAGTCGCCGAAACGGTCGCAAAGAACGTCAAGAGCGAGATGTTCAAAAAACGCTACTCCGACATGCGCGGGCCCGACCGCTGGCAGAAAATCGAAAGCTCGGCGGGAAGCGTCTACAAGTGGAATCCCGACAGCACCTACATTCAGAACCCGCCGTTCTTCGAAGAGTTCACAATGGGCGCGCCGAAAATCGCGGGACTGCAAAACCTGCGCCCGCTCGCAATCCTCGGAGATTCGGTCACGACCGACCACATCTCGCCCGCGGGCGCAATCCGCCCCGACGGCCCCGCGGGCAAATACCTGCGCGAACACGGCGTGGAACAAAAGGACTTCAACTCCTACGGCTCGAGACGCGGCAACGACAGAGTCATGACGCGCGGCACTTTCGCGAACGTCCGCATAAAAAACAAAATGGCGGGCGGCGTCGAAGGCGGCTACACGAAAATCGACGGCGCGGGCGAAAACGTGTCAATCTTCGACGCGGCGGAGGAATACCGCAAGCGCGGCGAAGGGCTGATTGTTTTCGGCGGAATAGACTACGGCATGGGAAGCTCGCGCGACTGGGCGGCAAAGGGAACGAAGCTGCTCGGAGTGAGGGCGGTTGTGGCGAAGTCTTTCGAAAGAATCCACCGCAGCAATCTCGTGGGAATGGGAGTTCTGCCCTACGAATTCACAAACGGCGAAGACGCTGCGTCGCTGGGAATAGACGGAACGGAAACGTTCACGATAGATGGCGAAATCAAGCCCGCCGCAAAGGCGACGCTCAAAATAACGAAGCCCGACGGCTCGGTGAAAACCGCCGAACTGCTCCTGCGCGTGGACACGCCGATTGAAGTGGATTTCTACAAGGAGGCGGGCATTCTGCCATACGTCCTGAAAAAAATCCTTAACAAATAATCGGTCTTTTCCGCTCAAATCACTATGGGTGAAGAAACAAAATATCTCGTTAGAATTTGCGGCAAAACCGCAATGCTGGCGGTTGCGGGAAAGGCTGGCTATCTGAACTGCCGAAGCGCGGGGGAATTCTTCGCGTCGGCGGTCGAAAAGGGCTGTACGAAAGTGCTTGTCCAGCTCGAAAAATGCACGGGCATGGACAGCACGTTTCTGGGAATGATTGCGGGTGTGGCGTTGAAACTCAAAAAGTCGGACGGCGAACTGCTGCTGCTCAACCTCAACGAACGCAACCGCGAACTCGTGGAAAACCTCGGAATAGCAAGGCTCGTAAAAATCTCGGACGGCTCGATTGACGCGAACCTCGGCGACACCCTGCCGTCGGCGTCCGCGCCGACCTCGGCGATTCTCGACGCGCACCAAAACCTCGTTGACGCCGACGCCGCAAACCTAGCGAAATTCGAGGACGTAATAAGCTTCTTGAAAAAGGAAAACAAGGCGTGATGGAGTCGCCCGAAACAATTTTTCTCTGCGCGGCGGTCGCGCTGGTATCGTTCGGGCTGGGGCTTTACTGGCGGCGCGAATACTTCCGCGCGAGGGAGGAAATCGACAGGCAGCGCGAGGAAACCGACGTCGTCATAGAATTCCTACACAAGACGGCGGAGGACATCGGCAGCGCGGGCGAACCGTCGCACTATAAGTCGAACCTCTACAAACGCATTGTGCGTGCAACCGCGCTTTCGTGCGGGGCAATGAGCGCATGCCTCTACGAAAAACTCCCCGACGGACAACTCAAAGCGATGGCGACGGAGGGGCTGTTCCCGCCGCAGTCGAAAAAAATCCCCAAACAGAAGTCGGACATTCTGCGCTCAAAATTTTTGGAGGACGCGCTCGCGGAGGAAATTCTCGCGCCGAACAGCGGAATAGTCGGGCGCGTGGCGGCGGAAAAACGCGGAATTTTGGTAAAACGCGCAGAAAAGGACACGCGCGCAATAAAACACGAAGACGAATCGCTGAAAATCCGCAGCCTGATTGCCGTGCCCGTGATATTTTCGGGCAAACTCTACGGAGTGCTCGCGGTGGCGAACCCGATTTCGGGCTGCTCGTTCACGCGGACGGATTTCTCGCTCGCGCGCTCGCTCGGAGAACAGGCGGGACTTGCGCTCCACAACATAGAGGCGGTCTCCGCGCTAATCCTCAAAAACAAAATGGAGTTCGACCTACGCCTCGCAAGCGGCGTGCAGCAATACCTTCTGCCCGCAAAGCTCGCCAATACGGAAAACCTCGAATTCGCGGTGAAATACTTCCCGCAACAGCTCATCGGCGGCGACTTCTACGACTTCATCGAACTGCCCGACGGCAAGCTCGGAATAGTCGTGGGCGACGTGTCGGGCAAGGGAGTTTCGGCGGCGATTATCATGGCGATTTGCCAGACAAAACTGCGGTACATCGCGAGGGGAAGCGCGTCGCCGTCCGACACACTCAGAAAGCTCAACGCCGAAATGGTGGTGGCAATGCGCTCCGACATGTTTATCTCGATGGTCTACGCAGTGATTGACTCGAACGCGTCGAAAATCACGCTCGCCCGCGCGGGGCACGAACCCGCCCTGCTCTACCGCGCCGCCACGGGGAAAACCGAAAAAATCAGAAGCGGCGGAATGGCGCTCGGCATGGTCGCGCCCGACATCTTCGACGAAACGATGGAGGACGTCTCGTTCGACTTCGCCCGCGGCGACATCTTCACACTATACACAGACGGCATAACCGAAGCAGCAGACCCCGACGGAAACGAATACACAACCGCAAAACTCGCCGAGGAGGTCTCGGCGGTCGCCGCGAAAAACGCCGCCGACATCAACAACGAAATCATCGCCGACGTCGAACGCTTCATGAAAAATTCGACATACGCCGACGACCTGACACTCGTTACAATAAAACACATTTAACCGCAATATTCACAATTAAAAAAAGGAAACATCATGCCCGGAGTAGGCAAACTTCTCAAACAGGCGCAGAAAATGCAAAAGGCAATGGAAGCCGCGCAAAGCGAGCTTGAAGCACTCGACATCGAAGGCTCGGCGGCGGGCGGCGCAGTCAAGGCGGTCGTCAACGGACAGGGCGCACTGAAATCGATAAAAATCGACCCCGAATTTTTGAAGGAGGACGCCGCGAGCGTCGAAACTTCGGTCGTGGCTGCGGTTCAGGACGCCGCGGCAAAAGCGAAACAGGCGAGCGAAGAAAAGATGTCGTCAATCACGGGCGGCTTCTCGCTCCCCTTCTAACGCAGACGCGCAAAAACTCTCGACGAACGGAGACGGAAACGCCTCCGTTTTTTTGCAAAAAAATTTGATTTTTGCCGCGGGCGTGTAAGATGTCGTTTCCCGTGAAAATAAACATAATTTCATGCGAGGATTTCGGCGAGCAAAGACGCGCCTTCGGACGCCCTACGCCCGAATATCCGCAACTTTTCGCCGACCTCTTCCGCGCGGCGGGAACAACGCAATTCGCCGTATTCGACGCAAAACACGGCGAACTGCCCCGCCCCGAAGCGGGCGCAAAATACGTCATAACGGGCAGCCTGTCGAGCGCGTACGACGCCGACGAATGGATTGCGCGGCTGAAAAATTTTGTGCGCTTGGCATTTGCGGCAAACGCGAAAATAGCGGGAATCTGCTTCGGACACCAGCTCGTGGCGGACGCGCTCGGCGGACACGTCGAACGCGCAAAAGTCGGCTGGGGCGAGGGAATCAGATTCTCGCCGTCGGCGTCCGCATTTATGTCGGCACAATTTCCCGACGGCGGCTTCTGGCTCGACTACAACCACCACGACCAGGTTTTGAAACTGCCCGACGGCGCGGAACGCCTTTCGGGAAGCGAGTTTTGCCCAGTAGAATCGTTCGGAATCGGCAATAAAGTTCTGTGCTTTCAGGGACACCCCGAATTTACGCGCGAATACTCCGAGATGCTGTTTTCGTACTTCAAAAACGAATTCCCCGCGCCGGCGCAGACCGCCCGCGAAGCCGCAAAAAACAGGGAAACCGACAGTCTGAAAATCGGGAAACTCATAGCCGAATTTTAGGCGCAATACAGCCCTCCTCGCATACCAAAAGCCGCATTTAAAACACCGACTCGAGCCGCTACCGCCCCCCACCACAAGCAAAGCCCGAACATCAAGGGCTCCGCCTTTGCGCTCACGTTTCGGCAACCAACACCTGAGAGTTCCCTACACCAAGCCATTGCCAGCGGCAATGCGCCCCTTATACAGAAAGGCGCGGGTATACCCGCGCCGTTGCATAAGAAATAATCGTAAAGGGCCTCGCCTTTTTAGAAGAGCTTGGAGATTTCGGCTTGTTCTTCGAGGAGTTCCGCGTTGGAGGCGGCGATTTTTTCCTTGGCGAAGTCGTTAAGCTCGATGCCCTGAACGATTTCCCAGTCTTTGCCGTTCGAGCGGACGGGGAGAGAGGTAATCGTACCGGCGGGAGTGCCGTAGCTGCCGTCGGAGCAAACGCCGACGCTGAACCAGTCGCCTGCTTTCGTCGGGGTGACGAGAGTGCGGACGGTATCGATTGCCGCGTTTGCCGCCGAAGCCGCGCTGGAAAGGCCGCGAGCCGCGATAACCGCCGCGCCGCGCTTCTGGACAGTCGGGATAAACGTGTCTTTAAGCCACGCTTCGTCCTTGATGACGTCGAGAGCCGCCTTGCCGTCGATTTTGGCGTTGTAGAAGTCGGGATACTGGGTGGACGAGTGGTTGCCCCAAATGGTCATGTTGGAGACTTCGTTGACGTGCACGCCAGCCTTTTCGGCGAGCTGCGCCTT